>JBFESM010000203.1:0-3611 GCA_041548445.1 Methanothrix sp.
AGGCGGGGCTCTTCTTAAGCGGAACAAATTTTCAAGATTTATATTTCAACGGAACTGAAGCGACCCCGCTTGATGAAGATCCCGATGAGGGGGTGACTGAAGGCATGAAAACGATTTTGAATGGGGATGAAGGCTCAGCCGACGTCGGACTACTGGCCTCGGATGGGCTCGGGACGACGATAGACGTCACCGTTCAGGGGGTAGAGGTGGAGGAGGTGACGGCCGACGGCGTCACCTATCAGATCCTCTCCATAAAAGGTCGAGGCTACACATCAGAGGTGGGCAAGCCCCAGCTCCCCGTGATAAGAGAGACCCTGGCCATACCCGACGGGGCTTCTGTCCGAGCGACGGTCCTGAACTCGTCCTACTCGACCTACGAGGGGTACAGGGTCTATCCGGTCCAGCCGCCAGAAATTGACGGCGAAGGAGATGGCGAAGAAGAAGCCAAGTTTCTTATCGACGAGGAGTTCTACTCTCAGGACGCCTTCTACCCCCGGGATGTCGTCGAGGTCGGAGCACCCGGAGTCTGGCGGGATTTGACGGTTGTGAATCTGCAGGTGAACCCGGTGATCTTCAACCCGGCGACCGGGGTGCTGAGGGTCTACGACCACATAATAATCAATGTGGAATACGTTGATGGCGCGGCCTTCGCCCAGAAGACGATCGAGCCCAAGTTCTCCGATATGTACAGCAAAGTGATACTGAACTACGAAGCTCTCGACGTCGTGGTGGGAACGCCGCAAGTTCGGGCAGAAGAGGCCGTCCCAATCTTCGAGGGCTTCAACCTCTGCGGTTTTGACCGGCTCGACGAGACCGCGAAGTTTCTGCTGATATATCATGAAGACTGCTCCTCTTTCGAAAGCCTGGAGCCGCTCGTCGACCTGCACGAGCAGAACGGTCTTCCTTGCGAGGTCTGGAACGTCTCGGCGGGAAGTCGGCCGACGGCGACGGAGATCAAAGACCTCATCGCCAGCAGATACGAAGCCCATCACGAGCTGGAATACGTCCTTTTGGTGGGAGATATCGACATACTCCCCTGGAACTCAAACTGGAACGGTATGCCCGGTGATTACTGGTACAGCTGCGTCGACGGAGGCGACCTGTGGCCGGAGCTGGCCGTGGGCCGCCTCTCGGTCAGAAACGACGCCGAGGTTCAGCAACAGGTGAGCAAGATCCTGACTTACGAACAAAATCCACCCTCGGGCGACTGGTCCAACAAGGTACTTCTGGTTGCACACAAGGAAGAAGCGCCTGGTAAATACCAGGGTTGCAAAGAGACGATAAGAACGAGATCTTACGTCGAGCCCCTGACTTTCGAGACGGCGTACGGTGCCGCGCCCGCCCAGGGCGGCGACAGCGCCACCAACGCCGACGTCAAAAGTGCCGTCGATGCCGGCGTGGGCATCTTGAACTACAGGGGACACGGCTCCGCGACCTTTTGGGGTTCCAACTGGAACGTGGGGTACGAGGAGTACTACACCACCAACGCCCACGCCCTGGAGAATGGCGACATGACGCCGGTGGTCTTCTCCATCGCCTGCTACAACGCAGACCTCAGTTTCTCTGGTGAATGCCTGGGTGAGGCCTTCGTCAAGGATGGCGATGCTGCCGTGGCTTTCCTCGGCGCAACCCGTCCGTCATATACTATACCCAACCACGAGTTCGACAGATACCTCTTTGAGGCTGTGGGCGACGAGCAGATATACGACATCGGCTGGGCTCTGAACAGAGCCAACTCCAGACTGATCAACGCCTACGGTCCTACCCACGTCTACATGGACAACCTGAGAATGTACTTGTGGCTAGGAGACCCTGCCCTTACGATCAACATAGTTCTTCCGAACAGCCCTCCAAACACGCCCGATACGCCAACAGGTCCATCAACAGGTCGCGCAGGCGTTCTTTATTCCTATTCGACGAGCACTACGGACCCGGATGCGGGTTAGGAGAATCCATCTCCACGGTCGAGGGAGGGCGTCACCTGCAGACGAAGATCTGCCTCGTGAGGCTGCGGTGTACCCTCTCGGCGTGAACTTCAAGAACCTCAAACCCGGCATCCTCGACGAACTCGCCGACGGGCCTATCGTCGACGTAGATCATCCTTCTGCCGGGGACGAGAACCCTCCGCAGCTCCGCGAGGCTTCCGACAAGAAGCTCGTCTCGAGACCCCGCCTGGATCAGGGCCGACCTGCCGTAGGGGGCGTCCGAGACTGCGCCCTCGACGGATCGATCTTTTAGAGGGAGCCGCATGGCGTCCCCCACCATGAGGTCAGAGACGAGCCCCTCCAGGTTCGACTCTGCGCCCCGGACGATCCCCTCCTGGACGTCGAGCCCCAGGCCCCTGATCCCCACGAGGCCCGCCTCCACCAGGAATCCGGCGGTGCCTGAGAAGGGGTCCAGGAGCCTTTCGCCCTCTCTCACCCGAGATAGGTTGACGAGGGCCCGAGAGAGCTTCGGCAGCATCGCTCCAGGGTGGAAGAAGGGTTTCAGGTGGGGACGTCGAGCCCGAAAACCGGATCTATCGGCTCTGGCCGCCACCCGGCCGAGAAATACCCTCTCTTTTGTGACGATCGCCCTGATCTCAATCTCGGGATCTTTCAGATCTGCCTTGTATCCCCGCCTCCAGAGAACCGAGCCCACCATCCTCTCGACCTCGTCGCTCATCAGGGGCGCATCGCCGAGCCGCTTTGCTCTGACCTTGTAGGTCTTGTTTGGAAGGTCGAGGCCTTTTGTGGCATCGGCCACGCTCTCTGGGGTTGGGTCAGACTCGGCCAAGACCTCGACGACCCGGTGGGTCATCGCCATTCTGGATCCGAGAGAAAGGAGGTCGAGGTTTTGAGCCTCAATCACCAGGCAGCGGCCGAGGTCGAAGATGACCCGAAATCCCGATGAGCAGATCTCCAGGAGCGCCAGTGTCTCGCTTCTTGGGATCGTTGGGTGCTCACCCGAGAGCTCGAAGGCGTATCGAGTTTCCATCTCAGATCCGGGGTTTTCCGAGGTAGCTGTTGACCTTCTTGTAGTTGAACTCCTCGGAATCGAGGACGTTCTCCAGGAAGTTGAAGAGGGTCCTTCGCACATCGCCGCTGAGGAGCGGGTACCAGGTGGGACTTGCAACGACCATCATCCTGAAGGCGAAGAAGGGTGCGATCACCTCCAGAAGCTCCTCGTCGCCGGTATTGTCCAGATAGTTCTCAAAGAAGAGCTCGAAGATATCTTTCAGGCCACCCTCCAGCCTCAGGCTCTTCTGGACCGAGTAGAAGATGTAGTTGGTCGTCATGGCGGTGATGTCGTCGGCGGCCTCGCCCCACTCGCCTCGTGACCTGTCCAGGACCGAAAAGTCGGTTCCCAGCCTGAACATCACGTTCCAGGGGTGAAAGTCGCCGTGAGACTGGCAGAGCCTGTGGGTCTTATCCCGAAGTTGCCACCTCCAGTCGACGCTCTTCTTCTCGATCGATGAAAGCTCGCCAGGTTCGAGGAACTCAGGGTCCTGTGGGTAGTCGTCGAGGATTCCCATGATGCACTCGCCGTGGCCGACAGTGTCTCGGATCTTTCGCCTGTAGAGGGCTGGAGAGTCCTTCTTTTCGGTGTGGATCTCGGCGAGGTAGGTGGAG
>JBFESM010000204.1:0-3610 GCA_041548445.1 Methanothrix sp.
AAGTTCGATCCGAGCTTGATCTGCATCTCGATGGAGAAGACGCCCACCAGATCTGTGACCCTTCGACCGTACTCCGCGTGGCGACCCTTGCCGTCCGCCTGGGGGTCCCATGAGGCCCAGCCCAGATGGGTGCCACCGCTGTAAGCGCCGTCTCCTGCGAAGCTCAGGGAAGCCGATGCGTTATCCGGGTCCGATGAGACGTTCTCTGCTTGAAGGATGCCGAGGCTGGCGTTGAGGTCGTCGTTCCCCGTTACCGCACGGCTCAGGTTATCCTCCTCTCCGGTGAAGTTGAGGTTGAACCCCACCTTTGGCGGCCAGTCGATAACGAGAACACCATCCTCAAGCCGATACAGATCTCCCGGCAGAGCGTCGCCTCCAGCCACGTCGGCGGCCCCGGCTGAAGAGATGCAGATCGAGAGCAGCACATATAAAGCCAGGTACGGCCCGCTGGCCAAAATCGATCCTGAAGATGCCAAGCGACTCAACCCCCACAGTTATGGGAACGTCCTGAAGATAAAACTTTTACTTATGATCTAGCTGCCCTTCTTCCACCAGGTTCTGGTACGCCTCCTGCGCGAGATCCCTAACGTCTATCCCCATCTCCTTTGCCACTAGAAGGGTCACGGCGTCCAGGTTCACCAGCCCCTGGAGGGAATCCTGCCTCTCGTTCACCATGGAGATCACCTCCTTTCTGCCCATCCCCGTCGCGGAGACGATCAGGCGAACGCCCTTCTCGAAGAGGTCCTCCTCCTTTGAGGGCCTGAAGCCCACGGGGACCTCGGCCTGGGCGTCGTCGAAGGCGGCGTGGACGTAGTCCCCCTCGATCCGGACGAGCCCCTCGTCGGCAGCCTCCTGCAGAAGCGCTCTCACCTTATCGGGAGGGCCCCACTTCAGGTCCAAAGATAGGGCGAAGACGAAGTCGCTTATCTTCAGGCTCTTTTTGTCCCTCTTCTTGAAGGGCGTGGCCACCAGATACGCCCGTTCACGATCCAACTGCCCCACCAGCCCCAAAGTAAGTCATCCTCGCCATAGGTATTCCGGCTCTCTTTTGCGCCAGAAATAGGTGTCGATCGGCCGGGAAGGCACTGTCGATCCGATCTCGCGATCGAAGACGATATCGAAGAGGAAAAGGCGACGTATAAAATATAGAAGTGGCAGATCGGCCGGAGGGGCCCTTGGGACGAAAGGCCCCAGTCTGGCGGTCAGCCACTCAACTGGTGAGAAAAAAACCGCTACCGCGAATTTCGGGTCTTGCCAATCAAATTCGTATCAGATCACCGCACATAGACCCATATCGGGTTGCTCCATCCGGAGCGGCTTCCCCAGACCGCGACCTGGTGCCAGCCTCTGGCATCTGCGCCGAACCAGGCGTGGTGGTAGCCGGGATACCAGTATCCCCAATATTGCCACTGCTGGTACCCGTTGGGATATCTCTCGTAAGACCAGATCCTCTGATACTGGTCGCTTTTTATGATGGTATTCGTCCGCTGGCCGTACCACAAGGCAGCGGGGCCATAGGACCACCTTCCGCAGTAGTAGATCCACTGCTGAAGCCCGCCATAGCCGTAGTATCCTCCGTAGTACGCCTGGGTCCCGCCGTAGTATCCTCCGTAGTACTCCTGGCCCCCGCCGTAATAGCCGGAAAGAGCACCAGGACCTCCGGAAGACGCCAGAGGCGCGGCTGATCCTCCGCCCGACGCCATGAGGCCTGTCCCGCCGGGAAGGCTCATCACCTTGCTTTCAGAAAGAGATTCGCCATCGTCAAGGCTGTATATCGGCGAGCCGGTCGAGGCCGAGGGCGCGCTCAAAGGCGCCGAGCCCTCGGGCCCGGTGTTTGGGTGCGCACCATCTGAGTACATCCCCGAAGACCCGGGAACGGGTCCGGTTGTTGGATAAGAAGGCGTATCCCATTCGTTCCATTTGTCCTGCCACGAATACTGATCAGACCACGGGTTCAGCCAGGACTCGTCTTCGGGAGGCGAGGATGGATTGCTCCACGGACCTCCCAGCTGTGCTGTAGAGATCGCAGCCATAGATATCAGGGCTGCGAAGGCCAGCACTAAACCTGTTGCCATCTTTTTATTCAATTATTCCACCTCACTTTCAGTCCATGGGCTTTGCGGACTGTCCATTTCTTAAGGAGGTGACCCCCTCTCCATAAGCACACATAGCCCATCAGCGTTTTACAACTTTAGTATGAAAGGCTCCGCATTTATAACTTATCATGATTGTATCTCAAGGCCCAAAAGCCTTTGAGGTCGAAAATTCGCCATTGGTGCGAAAGAGGCGACTTTCCGAAGGACGTGGTCGAATCGATCGACTTTCGATCCGCAAACTGGCCGCAAAGCTTATTCATCCATACTTCTCCTAGTTCACCTGCGCATATAATTGATTTACAACGCAGTCCACCCCCATACGGCGTGGATCGGACGCATTAATGAAAATGAGTTCTCACCGGCGCTTCCCATCCGGAGACCTGCCGAGCCTCAACGGAGGATGGCGCCGATCAGGACTGAAATCCAGCCTCTCTTGTGGCGGGCAGACGATTGGCCGGCCTCCCAGGCGAGGTGGCGGAGGCGGACCCATGATCCAACCGCTCCGCGATCAACCGAAAGTGGTGCCCAGATGAAGCTGATAAACCTGCTTGCCATCCTGATGCTGCTGGTCGCCGTTTCTGCGGCAGAGCTTGCAGCAGACAGGGACCGATTCGAAGTGGAACTCCATCCCGGTGAGATTACTAAGAGGACTCTGATCCTCGAAAACGCGGGCGACAAGCCAGTCTTCGAGATCACCTCGACCCCCGTGGCCGGCAAGGCGAAAGACCTGGTCACGGTTGAGATCTCAGATTTCGATATGCTAGGCCCTGAGTCCGAGGACGTCTACGACGAAGAGGATGTGAAAGTCGATATCATCTTCTCCTCGCCGCCAGAGACGAGCCCCGGCACATATTCGGGATTCGTCTACTTCTTCGACGATACTTCCTCGCTGCCGCTTTTGGCGGAGTTCGAGGTCGAACTGACCGAAAAGGAGAGCTACGGAGTCAGCCTCAGCATCGACGATGCGAGATCGGCTTTTGCGACCGTGGACCCCGAGGAGCCCGCAGACTTCGAGCTGATGGTCAGAAACGCTGGGCTATTCAGAGACGTTATTTCCGTGGATGTGCCCGACCTTCCCCCGAGATGGACGGCGATCCTCTTCGACGGCGTCGAGGCCGTTGATCTGCCTTACAACCTCACCCTTTCCTCAGGGGTGAGCCGAGTCCTCGACCTGGAGATCGCAGGAGAGAGGGCTGGGGACAGCCGGGAGATAGAGATATCTGCTACCTCCTTGAGCGACCCTTCGAAGAACGCCTCGGTGAAGGCGGCGGTTGAGATCAACCAGGAGATCCGCGCATACGAAGCAATTCTGAGGCTTCCGGATGTGATGGTGGTCAACAGAACCCATGCCGGGTCGATCAAGATCAGGCTCAACGTCGACGAGAGGATCTCGGTCCAGATCGCAGCGCCGCCAGATATGATGGTCATGCCCGAAAGCCAGGTTATCTCGGTCGGAAAGACGAAGTCTGGAGTCGGCGAGTTCACTTTGATGGCCACCAGGCCCGGCAGGTTCG
>JBFESM010000205.1:0-3609 GCA_041548445.1 Methanothrix sp.
GGCCCGGAGCTGAAGTTTGCAGGCTACGACCAGCTCGTGATCCAGGGAAGGTCGGAGAAGCCTGTCTACCTCTCGATCCGGGACGATGAGGTCGAGATCAAGGACGCCTCCCACCTCTGGGGCAGGAATGTCTCAGAGGCCGACGCCATCATCAAAGAGGAGCTGGCCGACGAGGAAGTCCACGTCGCCGCCATCGGGCCCGCCGGGGAGAACCTGGTCAGGTACGGCTGCATAATAAACGACGTTTCCAGGGCCGCCGCCAGGTCCGGAATGGGGGCTGTCATGGGCTCAAAGAACCTGAAGGCCGTCGCCGTCCGGGGCACGGGAGCCGTCGAGATCGAGAGCCCCGAGGAGTTTTTCGAGATCTGCGCCGAGACTCGTGACCGGATAAAACGGGACGCCGTCGCCCAGCTCCTCCACGACCAGGGGTCCCTCCTCCTCACCATGCCCGCAAACTACGAGCATGGCTGGTTCTGCTGGAGAAACTTCCAGCGGGGAAACCACCCCCAGGCCCACCTTCTGAGCGGCGAGCGCCACCGCGACCTGTTCCTAGCCCACAAGGAAGGGTGCTTTGCCTGTCCCATCTCGTGCGGCAGGTTCAGCAGGATCTCCGAGGGGAAATACACCGGCGAGACGACCGGCGGCCCCGAGTACGAGACCCTGACGGCGATCGGGCCGAGGATAGGCCTCCTCGACATGAACCACGTCATCCACAACAACAAGCTCGTCAACGAGCTGGGGATGGACTCATGCTCCTGCGGCGGCGCCATCGCCTGGGCGATGGAGTGCTGGGAGAAGGGGCTGATCGACGAGAAGGATACCGGCGGCCTCGCCCTCGAATGGGGCGACGCGGACCTGATCGAGTCCCTGATAACGATGATAGCGAGCCGGGAGGGCTTCGGCAACCTCCTCGCCGAGGGGTCCTTCAGGGCATCCCAGATCCTGGGCCGGGGCGAGGAGTACTCGATCTCGGTGAAGGGCCACGACATGTCCCAGGACGACCCGAGAGGGCTGGGATTTGCCTTTGGGATTGGTTTTGCGACCGGAAGGCGCGGAGGCGACCACCTCCAGGGCCTTCCGTGCCTCGAGCTGACCGGGGCCTTCTACCCGGGTCTCGTCGAGAAAATCCTGGGGACGAGCGAGGCCGAAGAGCGGCTCTCGACGGTCAAAAAGCCCGAGATGGAGCGGTACCAGGAAGATCTCAAGGCCCTTGGCGACTCTCTCACCCAGTGCGCCTTCACCCACACCTGGTCGTTTGCCGTCCAGCTCGAGGACATGGTCCGCCTGGTGAAGGCGGCGACGGGGGTCGATTACAGCCCCGAGGAGCTTCTGAAGGTCGGAGGCAGGATCGTCCACCTGGAGAGGGCCTACTGGAACCGTGTCCTCGTCGGCAAAAACGAGGACAAAAACCCCAAACGGTTCACTGAGGAGCCGATGCCTGACGGACCCAACAAGGGAGTCGTCTTCCCCGAGAGCGAGCTGATCCCCCGCTACTACGAGGTGAGAGGCTGGGATGCAGAGACGGGATTCCCCCTCCCCGAAGTTCTGGAGGACTACGGCCTCAGCGAAGTGGCCGGAGAGCTTGCGCCTTACAGAAAACGGTACCTGGAAAAGATGGCGAAGACAGATAAGGCTTCGAAAGGAAAACCGGCCGTGGAGTCTGCCTAGATGATTCATAGATCCGTCCTTTTAGGGAACGGGAGGGCAAAATCCTGAAGGTAACCGCCCGGTACTACGGCTTCTTCTCGAAGGTGACGGGGAAGATCTCTGAAGTTTTGGATGTGGCCGACGACTCGACCGTCAAAAACCTCGTCGAGGTGCTGACCGAGGGTTACGGCTATCGGTTCGAACAGCTCTGCTTCATCCGGCCCCTCTACAGCGACCGGGATTACGCAAACCTCTGCCTCAACACCCTCGACCTGAACATAGCAAAGAAGTTTCCCAAGGGCCTCGATACCCGCCTCCGGGATGGAGACGTCGTCTCCTTCGGCGTCATGGGCGGGGCCGCCTGAAACCTGCCCGGAGGATCGTGACGAGCATGCCAGAGCGCGATGAGGCAGGATGGACCCGATGGTCCAGGCAGATGGCCATCCCCGGCTTCGGTGCTGAGGGCCAGAGACGGCTGGTTCAAAGCAGGGTCGCCGTCCTGGGAGTCGGCGGGGTCGGGGGCGCAGCCGCCCTCTACCTGGCCGCCGCCGGCGTGGGAAGCCTCCTTATCGTGGACCGGGACGAGGTGGAGCTGACAAACCTCAACCGCCAGGTCCTCTTCACCTCCGCCGACCTCGGGCGGCCCAAGGCCCTTGTCGGTGCAGAAAGGCTCCGGGCCCTCGACCCGGACCTCGATGTGAAGGTGGTGGTGAAGGACGCGAAGGAGGACGACCTTCGATCAGTTATAAAGGGCTCCGACTTCGTCCTGAACTGCTTCGACCGAAACGCCGATCGCCTCGCCGCAAACAGGGTCTGCATAAGCCTGGGAATCCCCGCAGCCTACGGCTTCGCCCAGGACTTCAGCGGCGAGGTCTTCACGGTCGTTCCCCAGGAGAGCGCATGCCTCGCCTGCGCCCTGGACGAGACCTTCCCAGAGCCGGAGGTAACCCCGGTCGTCGGCGCGGCAACAGGCGTTATCGGGGTGGCGATGGCGGCGGCCGCGTTGAGGTTTCTGACAGGGATTGGAGACTTGACGGCAGGCCAGAGGTTGATTTACGACCTCGCTTTCTCTGAGCTGATCAGGATACCGGTTCCCCAAAATCCGAGATGTCCCGTATGCGGTGGATGAACGATCCGAAAAATAAAGAAGATGCCAGAAACCAAATTTGGCATGTTTAAAAAAAATGCCGGGAAAGGGCCGCCTATTTTGATGCGCCCTTTCGAACCCACGCCCAGGCGTCATCGAGCTGGGATTCGTCGAAGTACTTCACCTCGCCCTTCATGAAGAGCTTGGCGAGCTTCGCCATCCAATCTTCCCACCGCTTGTTTCCGACGATGGCTATCAGCTCGATATCCTTTCCGTACTTTCGCCAGTACTCGTAGTCGTCCCAGGCGGCCTTCGCTTCCCATCCCTTGAAATCCTCCAGGAGCCAGAGGAGCCGGATATTCCCATACTTTTTGATCCCGTCTTCGAACTCCGGCGCCACGGCCTTGTAGTCGGCGTCCGTCAGCTTTCCGGTCATACGAAATCCGATGGCGTTTCCCGAGCTCTCTTTCATCGTCTCAAACAAATCTACCACCTCAATGATCACGTCTCGAAAGAATTGTCAGCTCTTTTCGTTCTTCGTGATCGGATCTCCTCCAGGAGAGCGGACGTTGAGAAGGACGTCCACGTTCTTGAGGAACTTCTCAAACTCCTCGACGCACATCTCGTCGCCGGAGACCCCATAGATCGACTCCATCCTGCAGGTTGTAACGTCGTCCACGGCGAATAAGACAAAGTAGACGCCCGGAAGGTCGGTGCCGTCGCCATAGTTCCACTCAGCCCTGTACATCGGCGTCTGGATCGGATTGATCCAGCCCACGGTCACGTTCTTTACAAAGGTGACCGTGAGATTATTAACCTCCACGCCGAGGCCGAAGGGCGTGGTGTTGAGCCCGCCCTCGGGCGGCTCAGAATAC
>JBFESM010000206.1:0-3584 GCA_041548445.1 Methanothrix sp.
CGAAGATCCTGGACTGGGTCTCGTATTCGCCGAAAGTCGGCGTGGTGATCAAGACCTCGTCCCCCTCCTCGACCAGGACCTCTGCAAAGAGCCTCATCAGTTCGGACGAGCCGTTTCCGGGAACTATGTTCTTCGGGTCGACCCCCACGAACTTTGCCGCTGCCCTCCTGAACTCAACGTAATCGTTGTCGGGATAATGGCCCACGCTCTTCATCTCCCGGCGGATCAGATCCTCGAGGGGAGGATGCCCCAGCGGATTTATGTTGGCGCTGAAGTCGAGGAGGTCTTCCTGGTCTATCTCCAGACAAGATGCGGCCGCCCTTATTTTTCCGCCGTGGTGGCAGGCCTCGGCCTCGGCAAAGCTCTTTTTGATCTGCATCATGGATCGCCTCCCTCTCCAGCCTTTTCACATTTCAACCTGGCGGACTGATCTCAACCTGGATGGTTTTTTATCAATTTATCTGGATGTCCTCGCTTCAAAACATAATCCTTAATTTTTAGCATTAAATCACGAATACGATTTCACAAACTTAAATGTATAAGTGTTCTAATCAATAATCTGAACAATAATATACACATTATACTAGTTCGTAATCCGAAAGGGTTTTATGTTCTACAGGCGACTACCGAGCAAACCAGAGTATAGAAGGAGGTCAAGCATGGATAAGATGGAAGGCAGCTTTGCCCTTGAGGACATGCAGAATGTCCAGATCAACATCGGCGAGATAGCGAAGGAGGTGGAGGAGTGGGACCAGCCCATGGGACCTTTCCCCTATCCGAGTGTCGCCACTCTCCGAGACTGGGATTTCAAGATAATGAACAGGTACAAGGTCTTCTACTCGCCGATCTGTGATCGGTGTACCCTCTGTACCTATGGTCCCTGCGACCTGACCGGCGACAAGAGGGGCGCCTGCGGCATAGACCAGGCAGCTCAGCAGGGCAGGATCGTCCTGATCGCCTGCCTGATGGGTGCCACCGCCCACTGCGCCCACGGCCGACACCTCTACCACTGGTGTCTGGAGAAATTCGGTGACCTCCCCTTCAATATGGGAGACGAGATCTTGGTTGATGCGCCTCTCACGAGAACCATCACTGGCATGAGGCCCAAGACACTGAAGGACTTCGGCCCTGCCCTGGACTACTTCGAAGAACAGGTTTCCCAGCTTCTGGCCTCCACCCACACCGGCCAAGAAGGGTATTACATGGACTTCGAGTCGAAGGCGCTCCACGCCGGGATGTTGGATCTTCTGGGCATGGAAGTATCGGACATGATCCAGACCGTCGCCTACGACATGCCCCGTGGTGACGAGGACGCTCCTCTGATCGAGTGCGGCATGGGAACCCTCGACAAAGAGAAAGCGATCCTGATAACCTACGGCCACAACCTGGCTGCCTCTTCCGAGGCGATGTTCTACGCCGAGGACAACGACCTATGGGACAAGGTCGACATCGGCGGTGTATGCTGCACTGCCCACGACAACGTCAGGATTGGCGAGGGTCTCGGCTACCCCAAGGAGATAAGCGAGAAGTACAAGGACATCGGCACCAAGGCCAAGATCGCCGGAGCCATCGGCTGGTGGAGAAAGATGGTAAGGGGCGACGTGATGGACTGCGTCATGGTCGACGAGCAGTGCGTCTGGACCGATGTCCTCAACGAGTGCTCCAAGCTCAAGATACCGGTCATCGCTTCCAGCGAGAAGGTCATGCTTGGCCTGCCTGACAGGACGAACGATCCCGTCGACGAGATCGTCGACGACCTGGTCAGCTTCAGGATGCCCGGCGTTGCCGTCCTCGACCCGACAAAGGCTGGAGAGATCGGCATCAAAACCGCGATCGCCGTCAAGCCCAAGAGAGCTGCGGAGAGAGATGCAGACCCCTTCCTCAGCGAAGAGGACTTCAAAAAGTACGCAGAGTCCTGTACCTACTGTCACTCCTGCCAGTTCGTCTGTCCGCCTCACATCAAGATAGGCGACGTCGTCCAGGAGGCCTCCAAGGGCAACCTCGAGCCCCTCAGCTCGACCTACGAGGTCTGCGTCGGATGCAGAAGGTGCGAGCAGGTCTGTCCCCAGGAGATACCGATACTCGACCTTTACGCCCACGCCAACAAGGAGTACATCAGAAACCAGAAGTTCAAGATGAGGGCAGGAAGAGGTCCCGTCAAGGACACCGAGATCAGGCGTGTCGGCGCTCCGATCGTTCTTGGAACGATCCCCGGAGTCATTGCGATTGTAGGATGCGGCAACTACCCCAACGGCACCAAAGAGTGCTACGACATAGCCAAGGAGTTCGTGGACAGGGGCTTCATCGTTGCAGCTTCAGGCTGCATGGCGATGGATATGTCCCTCTACACCGACGATGAGGGCAAGACGATCTGGGAGCAGTACCCCGGTGGGTTCGACGGTCGCCAAATCTGCAACGCGGGATCTTGCGTCGCCAACGCTCACATCGGAGGTGCGTGTATCAAGGTGGCCACGATCTTCGCAGGCAGGAACGAGCGTGGCAACTTCGACGACATGGCCGACTACACCCTGAGCAAGATCGGCGCCTGCGGCGTTGCCTGGGGTGCGTACTCCCAGAAGGCAGCAGCCATCGCCACTGGTTGTAACAGGCTTGGTGTTCCCGTAGTGGTTCAGCCTCACAGCGTGATGTACAGGAGAGCGTTCCTGGGCAGGACCGACAAGAAGGAGGATTGGGAGATCATCGACGCTAGAGACGGCTCCAAGGTCTACTGCGAGCCAGCACCAGAGCATATGCTCTACGTCGCCGAGACCGTGGAAGAGGC
The DNA here is from genome assembly GCA_041548445.1 of Methanothrix sp. GTDB lineage: Archaea > Halobacteriota > Methanosarcinia > Methanotrichales > Methanotrichaceae > Methanocrinis. The sequence continues at coordinate 2,783 of JBFESM010000206.1, forward strand.
GATGCTGATGATGGCCAAGCTCTGCTTCAGGCCCAGCGACAACAGCCAGGGCAGGATGATCAAGCTGACCCACTACTGCGACATCTCGAAGAAGTACTTCGGCTGCATGCCTCCAGACTGGCCGATCTACGTCAGGCACGCATCAGAGCTTCCTCTCAAGTGGAAGGCAGATATGATGAAGGAGCTGGAATCGAAGTATGGCTGGGAGATCGACTGGAAGAGGAAGGCGATCGTCAGCGGTCCGATCAGAAAGACGGACGTCAGCTTCGACCCCACGAACATCGAGAGGAAGATCAGGGTTAAGAAGTGAGGAGGCGATAGAAATGGCAGTCGACACTACCAAGAATGCGGTACCCTTTGAGATGGCCCAGATCCCTGGGCCGGAGATGGCCAAGGCCTACAAAACCGTGGTCATAGGAGCCATCATGAAGAAAGCGAAGAGGCCTCTTCTCGTCGTTGGCGCAGAGCTCTTCGAGGACCCTGTGATGTTCGACAAGGCGATCGAGATAGGAAAGACTGGAGTTCCGATCGCAGCAACCGCCCATTCCATCAAGGGCTTCATCGAGAGGGGCTACACCGATAACGTGACGATGATCGGCCTTCACCCGCTGACCAACTACCTGCGGTTCAAGGACTGGCAGGGTCTGGACGGCCAGGGCCAGTACGACGTCGTGATCTTCACTGGAATCTTCTACAAGTTCGCAAGCGCCATGTTCTCTGCGCTCAAGAACTTCAACAGGGATATCAAGAGGGTCTCGATCGACAGGTATTACCACGTCAACGCCGACATGACCTTCGGAAA
>JBFESM010000207.1:0-3583 GCA_041548445.1 Methanothrix sp.
CGGCGCCGCCGAAGAAGTTGATGTTGGCGCCGATGTCGCGCTTCTCCAGGCGGCCGTCGTGCAGGCTGGCGCGCAGGAAGTTGTCGCGGCAGCTGTGGGTGGAGAGGAGGCCGGGCAGATTTTCGAGGGCGTCGCCCGTTACGACGTCGTGGTCCGGGGACACGACCATCACGTCTGCGTCGAGCGGGGCGAGACCCTGATGATCAACCCTGGCGAGGTCTGGGGCCACTTCACGGGCCGGAAGACGGTGGCGATCCTGGACACGAAGACCCTCGCGACGGAGATCGTTGAGATGGGAAGCCGCCCTTCCATCCTGGATATGACAGGTAAGCGGCCGTGACCGGGAATAAAGAAGGGAACGATGCCGATCTGACGGAGGGCATGTTTCTTGAGCCCCTCGGCTTTTACCTCCTGGTGGAGTGGCGCAAAGGCCGGATTAGTAAGATAAGCTTCACCGAAGAGAGGCCGGAGGTTCCCATGCCGCCGGAGGAGGAAGATGCACTCCTGAAATGCTGGCCTGAGGGCGAGGAGGTCCCCTGGGACCTTTTCGACCTCACCAGCCTCACCGAGTTCCAGAGGGAGGTTCTGAGCTTCGTCGCCTCCATCCCTCCCGGCGAGACCCTGACCTACGGCCAGGTGGCCGAAAGGCTCGGCAGGCCCAAAGCCGCGAGAGCCGTAGGCCAGGCCCTGGGAAAAAATCCCTTCCCCCTGATCATACCCTGCCACAGGGTGGTGGGGTCGAAGGATATTGGAGGCTACAGTTCGGGCATTGGTCTGAAAAAGAGGCTTCTGGACGTCGAGAGGGAGATCTGCCATTTGGATCAACTTTGGGATTAAAAAGAGAGCTCGCCGCTCAAAATTTGGCGCTTCACCTCGTTTACATGCTGGTGGGCGGCGAAGCACGGCTCTGGAAGTTTGTGGTCTCTGAGATACCGCCGGGCCAGGTCCAGGGCGCCGTCGATCGAGACCCTGGTGCCCGGAGCCACCACGATCGGTCTACACCTCTTTTTGGAGAATAGGACGTGTCCCACCTGTTCCCCCTCGTAAACCAGGGGCGAGGCGTCGCCCACCTCATCGGGTGGGTCGAAAGTGCCGCAGAGAACGTTCTTGCTCACGCCTACGGTGGGAAGGTCCAGGGTCACGCCGATCTGGCTTGCCAGGCCCGCCCTTCGGGGATGGTTGATCCCGCAGCCGTCGACGAAGAGGATGGTGGGCCTGGTCTCAAGGCTCTTCACAGCCTCCAGAGCGGCCGGACCCTCCCGGAAAGATAATAGGCCTGGAAGGTAAGGAAAAGTTGTATCGAGGATGGCCCAGGATTTTGAGTGGGGCAGAAGCGAGGAGTCGAAGGCGACGGCCCCGCTGACCACCATCACCCTGCCGTCTTCTCTCGATATGAAGGCCTGGTCGACCCCGGCCACCACCTTTTCCGAGAAACGGTCCTCCAGGACTACCCTGGACGCGATCTCGTCCTGGAGCGAATATAAATGCCTCCTCTCCTCGATGGAGGGGGCCGGAGAGGGCGGCACCTACTTCGCCTCGGTGTGGGGGACGGTCTGGCTGAGGTTTATTGCGAGCTCACCGATGTTCTTGATGTAGTCGAGCATCCGCTCGATGCTGGTGGCCGCCATCCTGAGGAGGGCGTCCTCGTGTTCGTCTGAGAAGTTGGTGGTGGATACCATCTGGTTGATCTGCCTCCTCAACTGCCGGCTCAGTTCGATCACCTCGTTCGCCTTTCCGGAGTTGAGCGAAAGAAGGGATGATATCGAGCCCTCGACGAGATCCAGAAGCTGCGGTGATATCGTGCTCATCTCCTCGACGATGTTGGAGGCCAATGTGCAGTCGCACTTGAGGATCGTCGCCGCGATCTTTGAGGCGTGGTCCGCCATCCGCTCGAGGTTTGTGGCGGCCCTGGTGTAGTTGAAGGCGCTGATGGGGTCGAGGGACTCCTGCTTCACCGAGCCCTTCCTGAGGATCTCGGTGAACTGGCGCGATACCAATAGGTAAAGCCGGTCGACGTCGTCGTCCCTCTGGATGACGTCTGCGGCCATCTCCCGGTCGTTGGTCACAAGAGCGCTGAGGGCATCCTGGATCATCGATCTGACCACCGTCTTTATTCTCCGAAGGGCCCGTTCGGACTGGAGTTCCTCCGGATCGATCAGGTCCTGTATCAAAACCTTGTTGACCGTCTCCTCCAGGATCTCAGGGCCGATCAGCTTCTGGACTATCTGGTGAATGTCCCTCTTCTGGTCTGCGGTCATGTGGGCAGAGGTGACTTCCATCGTCCTGTACCCGGAGACGTAGCAGCCTATTATGTCCCTCACCAGGGGGTCACCCACCTTGTCGCCGATCTCTAGCCTTGTGGCAAGATCCCTCTCGGACCTGTCGGGGGATAGGACCAGGGCACCGTTGTCGCTCTGGGTTATGTAGATCAAGGAACCTGGTTGAATGTCGTTTTTCACAGCCCAGACCTTGGGCAGGGAGACGATGAAGGTCGACTTCCCCGTCCTCTGTACTTTCCTGGTCTCCATAAAAATCCTGCAAATTCAGTTTAGATGTTCTCGTTTCGCCTCGACCATGTATATGATGCTCTCGCATATGTTGCATACGTGATCTGCGATCCTTTCTAGATGCTTGTTCACCAGGAGAAGCGGGGTCGCGTCTTCGATCAGGTCGGGGTTTCCGCCTATGATCTTGAGGAGAGTATCCCTCACCTTCTGGTAGAGGGCGTCCACCTCGTAATCCCACTTGGTCGTCTCCCGGGCGAGGTCGGCGTCGTTCTCCTTGAAGGCCTCGTTGGCCTGAGCCAGCATCTTTCCGGCTATATCCGCCATCCTAGGTATGTTCTTCAGGCTCTTCACCTGGACTTTGTCTTTGGAGTGGACCACGATCCTCGCTATGTCCACCGCCAGGTCGCCGATCCGCTCGAGATCGATCCCGATCTTCAGGGTGGTGACGATCAGCCGAAGGTCCTTGGCCATGGGCTGCTGAAGTGCCAGAAGCTGCATACAGCGCTTCTCTATCCTCAGGTTGAGATCGTTTATGATCTGGTCGTCTCTTATGACCTCTCGCGCTTTATCCACGTTGTACTCGCGAAGAGCCTCCACCGACTTGGCCACCGCCAGATCGACCTGATCCACCAGCTTCTCCGCGTCCATCTTGAGCTCTTCGAGCTCTCTATGATAACGCTCTCTGTAAGGACTCATCTCTCCCCCATCTCCGTTGCAGCCCTCATCCGAACCGGCCCGTTATGTAATCCTCAGTGCTCTTCTCCCTGGGGTTTTCGAAGATCTCTTTGGTCTCGCCGCACTCGATCAGCTCGCCGAGGAGGAAGTAGGCGGTGTAGTCGGAGACCCGGGCTGCCTGCTGCATGTTGTGGGTCACGATCACCTGGGTGTACGAACCCCTCAGCTCGTCCATCAGCTCCTCAATCTTCGCCGTGGATACGGGGTCAAGAGCGCTGCAGGGCTCGTCGAAGAGGATAACGTCCGGCTTCATGGCGAGGGTTCTTGCTATGCAGAGCCTCTGTTGCTGCCCACCGGACAGCCCCATGGCGGGTTTATCGAGACGGTCAGACACCTCATCC
>JBFESM010000208.1:0-3531 GCA_041548445.1 Methanothrix sp.
ACGTGCCTCCCGAGTACCTCAACTCTGTCCATCTCGCCCATCCGGATAGGGACGAATAGATCATCTTCCAAACCTTCTTTCTCTTCTCTGGTAGTCTCTGACGGCCTTAAGAAAATCGACCTTCTCCAGCCGGTCCCAGGACCGGTCGACGAAGTAAAGCTCGGAGTATGCCGATTGCCAGATCAAGAAGTCGCTCAGCTCTTTTGCCCCCAGCCTTATCATGAGGTCCGGCCGCTGTTTGAACCGGAGCCTCGACTCGAGGGCGGCCTCGTCGATCACATCGGGATCGACGAGGCCGGATTGAACGTCTTCAAGAACCGATCTGATCGCCTCGGTCACCTCCGCCTTTCCGCCGCGGCCGAGGGAGATGACCAGCTCCAGGGGTCCGCCCTTCCCGAAGGCGATCTCCTCATCTTCGAAAAGAATGCTTCCCTTTGCCGGAAGGGCCGATAGCTCTCGCGTGATCTCGTCGACCGATTCGGGCCCTGCCCGCTCGAAAAAAAGCGTCGCCTCGCGGACCCCAAGAAAGGTGCACCAGTCCGCCACCTCAGCGACCTTTCGCCACCAACGGGGTCCGATCACCCCAGCGGAGATGACCACGGCTATGCAGGTGGGGACCTCGCCCTTCCTGATCTCCTTCTCCAGCAGTTTTGCGCGCGCGCGGTCGAGCATCTGAGCACCTGGGCAGATTCTTCGAGAGAAAGTATTTTTGCGATCGCCGTCATCTAGCGGTCCGTGAATAGAGATGTGATGGCGAGGATATGCGTGGGTTTGGCGGTGCTGCTCTTTCCTTACGCCGGGGTTTACACCGCCCTCGTCCTGGCTGCCCTCTTCATCGCAGAGCGAAGAGTTCGAATCCTCTCCGCCTCCCTCGCCTTTCTCCTCCTGCTGAGCTTCGGCCTTGAGTCGACGAGCTTCAAGCTTCCCCTTTACCTGGTGGCGGTATCCTTCGTCGCACCCACCTTCGGGGCCCTCGCCTCCCGGAGGTTTCAGGATCTAGCAAAGAGCCTCGCCTACCTGGCGACGACGACGATCCTCGGCTGCCTTGCTATCCTCTGGACGGCGTCGCCGCCGGTCGCAGCCGCAGCAACCGCCGCCGTCACCATCGAGCCCGAGAGGATCCTCTTTTTGGCGACCCTGGGGGGCCTTTCCGGAGCCTTTCTCCATTCCGCCTCGACGAGGACGGAGCGGGACTTCGCCGTCCCCTTCGGATCCTGCATGGTGATGTGGCTTTTCAGCTTCGATTATCCTCTTCCGGAAGTTGAACACATGGCTGGCATATACGTCTTCGCTCTGGCCTTGGGGCTTGCCGCCTACAGGATGAAGGCCGCCGATGCCGAGGCAGTCCTCAGCGAGGTGATAATCTGCCTTCTCGTCATCTTCTTCGCAGGCATCTTCTGGTTTCTCCTCCTCCTCTCCTTTTACCTCCTTGGAAGCGGATTTACCAGGTACAAGTACGCTAAGAAGCAGAAGCTGAGGATCGCCCAGTCCCGGGGCGGGGTCCGGGGCTACAAGAACGTCTACAGCAACAGCCTCGTCCCCCTGGCATTGGCGGTCCTCTACGGAGTTTACGGCTCAGAGCTATTCGCCTTCGCCTTCCTGGGCTCTGTGGCCACCGCCACCGGAGACACCCTGGCAAGCGAGATCGGCGAGACGGCGAGGTCGATTCCCAGAATGATCACGACTCTCCGGCCCGTCGAGCCGGGCGTCGACGGCGGGGTCACCCTCCTGGGCGAGGCCGCCTCGGTCTTCGGCTCCCTTTTCACCGGCATCCTGGCGGTGGCGACGGGGATGGCCGGATACGAGGGCCTGGCCGCGGCGCTCCTTGGAGGCTTTCTCGGCACGAACTTCGACAGCCTCCTCGGCGCTACCCTCCAGTCTAGGGGCTATCTCAGCAACAATGGCGTCAACCTATTTGCGACCCTCTTCGGGGCCCTGGTGGGCGCGGCGCTCTGGACGATGATGGTGTGAACCTCGGGCGCGGATTTCGGATATTCTCGTCTTCCAGCTTTGTTGCACGTAGGAGCAATCTCCAGCCGGCGCGGTTCCTACCTAAACTCCGCAAGTTTAATAACCATGCTGGCCAAATACGGCAACATTAAGCCTAATTATGCCCGATACATAGTTATAATTTTATTAACTAGGCATCCAGTTTTTTCGCTATCGGTGGGACCATGGTTATTAATTGCCCCGGAGTTTAGGATTTAACTAGAAAGCGCTTTACCGAGGAGTGGTGGGCTTAACCGATGACCAATGAAACGACATGAATGTTTCGAAGAGTGTTTCAGGCCTTCTTCCACGTTTTACGAGCTTTCTTTTGTCCTGCCGAACCCTTAAGCGAAGGTCTTGAACTTCAACTCTTTGTTGTCTTCTGTTGTTTTCCCGCCTGTTCCTGGTACGTGGCCCACTTCGCGTGCTCTGTGGAGATCAGCGCCTCGACCCTTTCGGCGAAGAGTGCGTCAGGGTTGGGGTTGTCGGGATCTTTGTAGGGCCCGGCCTTGGCGAGCCAGAGGAACTTCTCGTGCTTCAGCCCCTCTGCGGTGGAGCGGTAGTTGGTCCAGTTCTGCTGGAACTGGAAGAGGCCCTGCATCGATTCCAAAATGACCACGATCACGCCCAGGCCGCCGATGAGCAGGGGATTTGGCATCAGTCCTGCAGCGAAGGGTATGAGGGCTGCGGCGATGATCTCGATCACCTTGAGCCACTTGAAGCATTTCTGGTTACGTCTGCTCTTTTTGCTGTACCATTTGAGCTGATCTTCCAGCCGGTCGAGGGTCGGATTTTCCGAGTTCAGGATCTCACCACCAGGATTTATGAAACGCTCTCTCCTGTGGAGTCCTCAACCTTATAATTATTTTGTTGGCCAATGGTTCGCTAAAGCCATTCGGGGAGGAGGACGCCATGGGTGGCAATGAAGATCGAAATTTAGGTTTTTACTTCGAACTTGTGAAAATCGCCCACTACCGGATTATTTTCGATTTAATGCCTGGCAACTTGTCGCAAGATGTACTTTTTGAGAAGAGTCCTTCAATATCTAGAGGCAAATTTTAAGTATAAGTCTAACCGTCTAATCCAAGAGGAATACTAATGTTCAAACCACTTTCACCTAGACGAAGGCAATGGCCTTTAAAGACAATAATTGCGTTTTTAATTTGTCTGCTGTTAATTTCGCCGGTTCTTAGCCAGTCGAACTCTGAAACTGAAGGGACGGAGGATTCCATCTTCGAAGGTGTCAGATCTACGCTAACCGGTGAGGATCGTTCCCCTCTGGAGGAGTTCAAGTCGGTTTCTTTGCGTGGGGTAGTGGTGCTTCAAAATAACACCACCAACTGTACCGATTACTACCTGATCTTTGCAGGAGAGCTTGCCGAGAAGGACGATCCAAGGGCTTCAGAGAGCCAAGTGAGGCTCGGGCTGGTCACCCTGGATATGGGGTTGTCTCTCCCTAACGAGATTTTCTGGGCCAATTTGAACCCCACAGAGCCGGACAGAATTGTGGACAAGGCTCTGGCTGGGACTGACGTAGGAAGG
>JBFESM010000209.1:0-3518 GCA_041548445.1 Methanothrix sp.
CCGGATCCTCTCAAAGTACCTCAAGGTCTCCCTAATCTGCCTTTCCGGCGGGTCCAGGAGATGGAGCCCCCCGACGATGTCGACAACTCTTTTCTCGCCACAGACCCTTTTTGCCTGCTCGACGATGTTGCAGATTCCTGAATGGGAGCAGCCCGAAACGATCACAATCCCCTCGGGCGATCTGTAGGCGAGGGCTGAGTCGTCCATCAGGAAGTCGTCCTCCTCGCCCTCTTCGGTTGACGTCTTTCCCAGGGGCGACTTTGCCTCAAAGTCGTTTTCGCGCTCGATCTCCCCTAGGAAGACGAGCCTCTCTGTAAGCCAGACCGGGTCCCGGCTTCGCCTGAGGTCGAAGTGGCGGGACAGTTCCTTCTCGGAGAGGAGCGGCCCGATCTCTTCAAGACCTCCGATCTTTCTCGCGAGAAACGCATCAGGATGGGCCACCAGAGTCGGTGTCTTGTGGTCGATCCCCTCGATCTTCGCCTCGGTGATGAGCCTCGCCAGGGGGTCTAGCCCCCAGGTGTGATCGAGGTGGCCGTGAGACAGGACCACGAAATCGAGATCCAGAAGGTTGATCCCCATCTTAAATGCGTTCTCTATGAATAGGTCCGAGTACCCCACGTCGAAGAGGATCTTCTTCGAGCCATCCTCGATGAAGTAGGATACTCCCGGCTCGCCCCGGAAGTATCGGTCGATCAGGGTGTTGTTGTCAACAAGAACTTTGAGCTTCATATTTTACCCCATTTTTTTTATTCTTGGGGCCATAAGCTATAAGGTTTCAGCCCCTCACGGACATAAAGAGAGAAAGGTGTTGGTTTTGACTGGAGAAGGGCTCATGCTGAAATCGGTGGACTCGATGACCGTTGATCTTATGAGTTCGTACCGCGTCTCAACGGAGGCCGAATGGACCTTTTCACCCACGTAGCCCTCCCCCACCTCCTGGGAAGGTGGCTCAAAAGGAGTGCTGGGGAGGTGGCGGCCCTCGCCATTGGTGGGCTTGCTCCTGACCTGGACATCTTCCTTTTGCCGATCAACTGGGTCCATCCGAACTTCTTTCTTCTGGTGCACCGGGGGATCACTCACAGCCTCTTCTTCGGCTTTTTTGCAGCCCTGCTCGTCCTTTTTCTCGCCTCCTTCGGGCCTGTTCGGTCCCGGATCTCGCAGCACCTCGGCCTCGATCCGAAGTTCACAAGAAGGGCGATCCTCTTCGCATACGCTGGCGTTCTGGTCCACCTGACCCTCGACAGCCTGAACACCCGGGGCGTCCCTCTCCTCTACCCCCTCGATCCTGCTCGGTGGTCTGCTGAAATCTTCTTCTACTCCGAGACCCCTCTGCTCCTCGCGAGCCTCGGGATTTTGATCTTCGAGGTCAAAAGGCAGAAACTCGTCGACCATCGAAAGATGCTACTTCTCCTTCTGCTTTTTCTGGCCCTGACCGGAACCGTCAGGCTCGCGGAGAAGGATCGGGCAGAGGAGATCTTCGGCGGTGATGCGACGGCCTTTCCGGCCCCCAGCCTCTTCGAGTGGACGGTTCTCGCCGAGGACGATGGGATGGTCAGCGTCTACAGCTACGACGGCCTATCCGGAGAAGTCCTGTTCGAGGGGAATTTTTTGAAGATGAACGTTCTTTCCCCGAATGAAGGATACACAGATGAAGGGCTGAAAGCGGCTCTCGACGGAGCGGAAACCCTGCACCAGGTGAGGACATTCCGGTGGAGGGCATACGACGTGGTGATCTCTGCGGTCTTCAGGGATGGCGGATGGGATCTGGCGTACAGGGATCCGGTCATGACCGCCCGGATGAAGGATTTCCCATCGCCCCTGAAGGGCTTTTTCTCCGGCCTCGTCTCCCTCAATGTCAGGGTCGAGGGAGAGAGGGCAGAGGTCAGAAATGGTTTATTTCACGTCTAAAAATCCAAAAAGTTTATTAAATACTTCAACGAATTGTTGATTCGGAGGTGTTCGGATTGGCTAAGTTAGCTCCGTTGGATCTGTTGGCCATAGTGCTGGTGATAGTCGGCGGCCTTAACTGGGGGCTTTATGCCTTCGGCTACAACCTGGTGAGCATTCTTTTGGGATGGATGCCCATCCTGGAGAAGGTGGTCTACGTCGTCGTGGCCCTGGCCGCGATTTATCTCGCAGCTTTGACCCCCAAGCTCTCCAAGCAGTAACCGCCAAAATATTTGTGGGGCACTGGTTTGCGCCTCACACCACTTTTAAGCATTTTACATACTACCTTTTTCCCCGTCCGTTTTTAGTCGTCTGGCCCAAGGTCTTTGACTCGATCTTCACGGCATGGAAAGTGCGAGCCCCTTCCCGACTTCGATGATCCCGAGAAGCTGCATCAATATTACGAGGATCGGCTGATGTATCAGATAAATCGAAAGAGAGTTTCTCCCGGTCGAGCAGATCTGCTTTAATGGGGATCTGGCCGAAGGATCGGGAAGGGAAAACCTTCTCGCCCCTTCTGGGTAGAGAAAGTTTCCAAGGAAGATGCCCACCAAAACGACGCCAAACCAGGGCAGGAGAGGGAAGTAGTCGACAGAGTAAAAGTGGCGGGGAACGAAACCGAGCCAGAGGAGCCAGGGTGAGTCGAAGGAGAACTGACGAATCAAAAGGCCGACGAATATCGCCGCCGATCCCAGAACGAAGTCCATAAGGGGCCTGGTCATGAGCGGGTAAGAGAGGATTATGGAGATGCCGATCAGGTGGAGCACGCCGAAGACGACGAACCCCTCCCCCAGAAGGAGCATCGTCGAGAGGGTTATCGCCATCCCCCAGGAGAAGATCCTGACCCCTCGACGCAGGTATCGGAGAAAGCTGTCCTCTCCCCTGATCCTGGCCCTGGCGGAGCTGATGTTAAGGGAGACCCCCACGAGGAGAAGGAAGATCGAAGCTGTGGCTTTTGCGAAGATGGGCCAGATCCCCGAATGGACGTCGACGAGGTCCTGGCTTGAGAAGAAGTCCAGGTCGTAGATGGCGTGAAAGGCGATCATCATCATAACGGCGATGCCGCGAAAGAGGTCCACCTCCCAGTATCGGCCAATCTGGTATCCGTCCAAAAAGATCGCCCCCGTTATAACGGATCAATCGCTTCTACATAGTGATATCCATTGGTCATCGGTTAAGGATTTTCGTCTCCATGAATATGGGATAAATCTCGTTCTCATATGCTGATTTATATCGTCGCGTTGATCGATCTTTGATCGGTGAAAGAGGAAGATATCTCAAATGGCGCAGGGACATTCATTTTATCGAATACACCGCTAGCTTGCTGCGGGGTGCGCCGCCGCCAGTTTGACTTGAGTATTTCGGACTTCGCTTAGGTTGTGTAGTCCCGAATGTTTTGACTTTATATACCTCTTCGATCAACTCAAATTTATTTACTTGCATTTAATTTTAAAATGAATACCCCGCAGCTTGCTGCGGTTGGGATGGTCACAAAACCGTCTTAAGGATTGTTGCATCCACGTAAAAGGTTGAACCGAGAATGTTGAGTCACAAGGAATCCCAGAAGAAAG
>JBFESM010000210.1:0-3518 GCA_041548445.1 Methanothrix sp.
ACGATTACCCTCGCATCCTCCCACATCTCCTTTCTCCGCTCGGGCGAGATCTCGCCGGTGAAGTGGACGACGATCGAATTGTCCTTCAAAACGTTCTCCAAAAAAGAGGCGTGCTGCTCCACCAGGGGCCTGGTGGGAGCCATAAAGAGAACCTTGCCCCGATCCAGTCTTGCGAGAAGGACCATCAGGGCGACGACGGTCTTTCCTAGACCCGTCGGTAGAACCACAAGGGTTGAGCGCTGGAGGGCGCTTGATGCCAGCTCCAGCTGAAACATCCGCCTCTCCACGGCCTTCTCTTTCAGCAGAGGGTGCTGGATGTAGGAGGTCATCTGCCTCCCTTCACGTCAGGATCTCATAAAAGTCCTTATGAGGGTTTATAAGGAGCTTCTCGGCGATCTCCTCTGCCGTCTTCTCGGGATTCTGGGATTTGAGACCCAGCTTCCAGACGACGGACCTCTCGACGCCTTTCACCATATCGAACCCGAGCCGGTTTCGCAAGCGGTTCAAAGTGGAGACGGCCTCGCCGTCCTCGATGTGAAGCCCCACCTTGACGGGAACGTACCCCTCCTCGAACTCGATCGAGTCGACGGTGGCCACGTAGCTCTCCTTGTTCTCGTTCACCAGGTCCCTCGCCAGCCTTCCGGCAAGTCCCATGGGGTCCTGGACGGAGTCGTCGACCTCGATCGACCACAGCCTCTCTTTGCCCAGCTCCGCCAGGACTTCCTGGTAGCCCATCCTACGACGGAGGGTGTTCTTGACGGTGGCAGCTTCTGCATCCGGTATCTTCAGCCAGACCCGAAGGTTGATCTTCATCTCCTCACCTCGATGTACCGCTTCATCGACTCAAATACCCTTCTTCCGGGTCCCGCAGCGCTCATGTCCCCAACGCATTTCCTCGCGTCCGTCGGGGGGAGCTGGAATGCGAATGACGACCTCTCGGGGTGAGGCATCATCCCCAGGACGTTGCCCTCCGGGTTGCAGATCCCGGCGATGTTCTCAAGGCTCCCGTTAATGTTCACCGGAAACTCGTCGTCTACCTCGCCATGCTCGTTGCAGTACCGAAATACGACCTGGTTCTCCTCGTTCAGCCTGTCCATCAGCTTCTCGTCGGCGGTAACGAGGTTTCCCTCGGCATGAGCCAGAGGCATCTGGACGAGCTCGCCTTCGCCCAGAAGGAAGCTTCCGCTGCACCTCTTCGATGGCGCATCGTGCCGAAGCGTCGTCCAGGCGCAGTAAAATCCCCTTCTCACGATCTGGCCCTTCGAGACCATCACGTTCGAGGCGAGGGCAACATTCACACCGCCAAGACCCGGAAGAAGGCCCGCCTCCACCAGAATCTGAAAGCCGTTGCAGATCCCGATGATCGGCTTTCCGAGCTCTGCTTCTTCCCTGAGAGTGTCCATCACCGGCTCTTTCGAGGCGATGGCGCCCGCCCTCAGCCTGTCCTGGTAGGAGAACCCGCCAGCAATCAGGTACCCGTCGAAGTCGGAGAGCTCCTCAGCGGGTCGGTTCCATCTGAATATCTCGCCGGATAGGCCAGCGCTCTGAGCCGCCACAAGAGTCTCGTGCTCGCAGTTAGTTCCCGGAAACTGCACCACAGCTATCTTCATCTCATCGCCTCCGCGAGGCTTCCGGTCCAGGCCTTCTTCGCCGCCTTCAGGTCCATTCGAACGACCGTCTTGCCCTCGTGAGTCATCACAAGCGTTGCCGACTCGGTAACCTTCCCAAGCCTCATGACCGCTAAGTTGCGTCCTTTCAGAAGCGTCTCAAGCTCCTTTTCGGCTCCAGCCCTGCACTCGAGGAGGAACCCCGATGACTCAGAGAAGACCAACCGGTCGGCGGAAATATCTGATCCGGCCGAGTCGAGGTCAAGCTCCATCCCCAGGTCGCCCCTGCCAGCAAGGGCCATCTCGGCTGCGGTCGCTCCCAGGCCCCCGTTCGATATGTCGTGGGCCGAGACGACGAGCTTTTCGGCGATCGAGTCGATGACCGCGTAGATCATGTTCCTCTCCAGATCGAACCTGACAACTGGGACGTTTTTGCCGATGACTCCGTATACCGTCCGATAGTACTCGGACCCTCCCAGCTCGTCGAACCGCGGCCCGATGAGGTAGATGGAATCTCGTGCCTTTTTGAGGTTCATCGTCACCGCGTCCCTGACGTCGTCGATGAGGCCGACGCAGGCGATGATCGGGGAGGGGTCCACCGTCCCGTCAGGAGACTCGTTGTAGAAGCTGACGTTTCCGGAGACGATCGGGACCGGGGTCTCCTCATACCCCTTCAGCCAGAGGGCCTTGGCGGCGTCGGCGAGCCCACGAACGCACTCCCTGAACTCCCAGAAGGCCTCGGGCTTTTCGGGGTTTCCGAAGTTGAGGCAGTCGGTGAGGGTGGCGGGATATGCGCCGATGGCGGCGACGTTTCTCATCGCCTCGGCGACGGCCGTCGCCCCAGCCCAGTAGGGGCTGATTCTGCCGTAGAAGGGGTTTGCGTCCACCGAGAGGGCGATGCCGAACGTCTCGCCTCGGACCGGGGCTATGAGGCCGGCGTCGGCCTCCCCGGGCCTGATCACCGAATTTCCCTGAACCTCGGTGTCGTAGTAGCGATAGATGTGCTCTCTCGAGGAAACGTTGGGCGAAGCCAGAACCTTGAGGAGGGCGTCGGTGAGGTCCTCGGGGGGCGTTATTACGGGCTCGCTCAGACTGATCTTTCGGGGACTCTCCTCTCTCTGGTAGTGGATCCCTTTGGTCAGGTGCTCGATGGAGATGTCGCAGGTCACCTCGCCCCGATAGCGGGTGATGTACCTGCCGTTGGTCGTCACCTTCCCGACGACGGAGGCTCTAGCGCCCTCGTAGACGTTGGGAAGGTCCCAGTCCTCGTTGTAGATCGCAAGGACCCTCGGTGTCAGCTCCGGTGGACAGATGAGCATGAACCGCTCCTGGGTCTCGGCGCAGGCCACGACCTGGGGGGGGAGATCCTCGCTCGCCTTGTGGAGCTTGTCGAGGTCTAGGTCCATGCCGTACCCGGCGCTCGCCCCCATCTCCGATGAGGCGCAGGTGAACCCGCCCCCACCCAGATCCTTGAACCCGATGGTGATACCCTCTTCGCGGGTGAGCCTGAACAAGGCCTCGTTCGCCTTGAAGAGGACATTCTTCAGGAAGGGGTCGGGGATCTGGATAGCGCCCCTGTTCGCCTCCTCGTCCTCCTCCCGGAGCTCCTCGGAGGCGAAGGTGACGCCACCAAAGCCGCTGGAGTCGGTGGGCTTTCCGATCAGGATCGCGTCGTAGCCCTTCTCTCCAGCGCCCGCGGGGGCACGGCTCTTGATTATATCGCCCCTCTTTACGACGCCGACGGCGACGACGTTCACCAGGCAGTTGGTGTCGAAGCTGTCGTCGAAGACGACGTCTCCGGCTATGACCGGAACTCCGAGAGCGTTTCCATACTGCCAGATCCCGTCGACGACGCCTTCAGCGACCCATCTGACGTGATTTCTATCCTCGCCGTTGGGGTCGCCGAACCGG
>JBFESM010000211.1:0-3447 GCA_041548445.1 Methanothrix sp.
AGGTTGAACCGAGAATGTTGAGTCACAAGGAATCCCAGAAGAAAGGACGGCTACGAACAGATGAATTTGTTAGAATTCGAATAGCTGATGACCGGCGCGAACATGCCCCGCTGCTTGCAGCGGGGTGCGCTGTTTGACTTTCAGGCACCGTACGGGTCCAAGGATATTAGAACTTGCTTAGGCAGCTAAACACGTACAAATAATGCAAATCCACAACCGCTATATCCCTTGAATGAGAACGGGAAGTTGATGATCTTCGGGCTCAATCCAGAATTATTACAGAAAGACGACGGAATCGTGGAGGGAAGATGATGGCAAATAATGGTTGTAAGATTCTCTTGATGTTTATCTTGATTCCAGTGATGGTCACAGGGACGCTGGCCGAGCCAGAGCCAGAGACGGCAACCGCCGGAACGAACGCGAGCACGTCCGAGCCCCCCCTCGTCCTTTTGAGGCTTCAGTCTCTCGTCCAGGGAAAGCTCGACCTTCTGGACGAGAACGTATCCCTCGCCGCAGAGAGCCTCTCCGTCACGGGCCTACAGGGCCCTGAAGCGCGAAGAGTCCTGAACGCGGTCTGCCAGGAGAAACCGTACTTGATCGACTGTTCTGTTGTCGATTTGGATGGCATTATGATCACAGTGGAGCCTGATGCCTACAGGGGGTCCGAGGGCTCCAACATAAGCGACCAGAAACACGTGATCGAGATTCACGAGACCCATCAGCCAGTCCTGAGCATGACCTTCCCAGCGGTTGAGGGGTTCAATGCCGTCGTCCTGGAGTGGCCGATCTTCTCTGCCGGTGGGGAGATGATAGGCTCAGTCAACGCCCTCTTCAGGCCGGACCTACTTTTCTCCTCGACGGTGGAGCCGGAGCTGGTGCAAGAGGTCCATGACCAACAGGTAACAGTCTGGGCGATGCAGACCGATGGGCTGATTCTCTACGACCAGGACCCCGAGGAGGTGGGAAGAAACCTCTTCTCGGACCCGCTTTACAAGCCTTACGTCCAGCTTCTCTTGCTGGGGGAGAGGATCGCCTCGGAGAATTCGGGCGCTGGCACCTATGAGTTCTTGGGCCCCGGCCTTATTGATCCCGTGGTTAAGAGCGCCTCGTGGGCGACGGTCGGACTGCACGGGACAAAGTGGCGCCTGGTGGTGGTCCACGCCGTCTAAAATGCTCTTTTACAGATCAAAAATTCGCCCCCTCCATCTCTAGACCGCTCAGGTGCGCAGGGGGCCTTTTCCCGGCGCCAGCCGGGCGCCCTCTCGCCCACCCGGCCGCAAACCACCCACTCAAAAACGATGCCATTCCCAAAAATAACCGGAGACGCAAGGAGAGGCCTAAGATATGACCGACCAGATCGAAGAGCTGGGTGAAAAGGTTCTCGAAGTCCTGCGGAGAAACGACGTGAAGAGGACTAGAGGGCTAGAGGTCCCCGTCCTCTTCGAACTCCTCCAAGAGCTTCACGCAGAACGCCCTCACCTTGTGGGCCACGGGATCGTCCTCTTCGGACGGAGACGATCGGGCCCAGAGCCTCACCTCTGCTCGCATCTTCTCGTCGAGGTCCTTGTAGAAGGCGGGCCTTCCCCAGTGCTGGCTGATGCGCATGATGTTCACGAAGAGTTCGAGGCCCGAGCCCTCAAGGCGGCAGGCGCGCCCGTCGTCGTCGATGGTGGCGATGAGCGCTCGATCGGGGGTCGGTTCGGTCGGGGGGAACGGGTGATCTTGGATCATGACTTTTGGTTGGATACGTGGATGGTTAATGAGGGTTTTGAGATGATCTCTGGAGGAACTCGCATTAGGGGGTAAAGAGATATTTTTGAGATCTTTCAGATCCACCCACATAAAGAATATCTTTTTACGCCATCAAGTCGCCACTACCAGAAGAGGAGCGAACCCCATGATAACAAGGCAGACCCTTTTGGCGGCGTTGATCCTGTGCCTTGCCATCGGCCCCGGTCAGGCGAACCTGACCATCTCTCATCAGGTCTGTCCCGACCAGATCTGGCCGACCGACTCGGGAAAGGAGCCAACCGTCGGAAGGGTGACCCTGACGATCGCTGGTGAGTGCCTGCCCAATACGATGCCTCTGGATGTGGTCCTGGCGATAGACAGCTCCGCCAGCATGACGGAGAACGACCCCACCAACAAGAGGCTCGATGCCGCCAGGGGCTTTGTTATGAAGATGGACCCCGCCAGGGACAGGGTGGGCCTCGTCAGCTGGGACGAGTGGATCGACTTTTCCATCCCACCGACGGAGGACTTCCCCCAGGTTCTGGAGGCGATCGGAAGGGTGGACAGCGTCGATGGGACGAACCTGGACCGCGGACTAAAAGAGACGATCGACCTTTTGACGGCCAACTCGACCTTTGTATCTGATGGACGCGCTCGGTTTGTGATCTTCCTCTCCGACGGCGACGGGGATTATACAACAAGCGGAAGGGCCGGGTCCCAGACGGAGAGGGCCAGGGATTATGGGATCGTGATCTACACCATTGGCCTCTCGCTCGCCGACTCGCGAGCGGAAAAGAGCCTTGAGGATATGGCTGAAACGACCGGTGGCAGATACTTTGAAGCCTGCGACAGCACCGTCCTCGAATCGATCTACGAGGCCATCGGAGAAGAGGTGATCAACCTCATCGGAAGGGATTTGACGGTCCGGTACGCCATTCCCCGAGAGATCGAGGCTTTCGGCTACTCGGCTCCGCCATCCTCTGAGACCCGCGAGGAGGGCAAGAAGATTCTGACCTGGAAGGCGGGGGACATATCGGCCGGCGAGACCTGGTCGACCTCTTTTGTCGTCAGCTCCGAGACGGCGGGCGTCTTCGAGCTTGGAGGGTCAGGTTCAGGCTTAGGCTCCGAGGTCGCCTACAAGCGGAGAAGCGGGTTTGTCGAGAGCTTGAAGATCGAGGGGATGCTCTTGGACGTCGCCGAGCTGTGGTCCGGAGCCTCGACGAAGGTGGAACTCGACTTCAACTTCAGCGCCCTCGGCGAGATAATAAAACCGGTCCACGAGGTGGTAGAGGAGGACGACTCCGGCATCCTATGGAGGTTCTCCGAATGCAACAGTGGCTGCACGAGAGACTGGGCTTTCCTCTCAAAAGACGGCACGATCGTCGTCGCAACCACCCGCCCATTCAGCCTCGGCACGAGAGACGCCCTCGCCGAGGACATCCAAAAGGTGATGGACATAATAGAGGTCACAGGCGCGAACGTATCCGATTACAACAGGTCTACGGCCCTCACCGCCGCCGAGTATTACGCCAAAGACGCCGGGATATACCACCAGATAAAGTACTCCTTTGGCGGCGACTTCGACTTGACCCTGGTGGTTCCCGACTGCAGAGTGAAAGAGGCGCGGCTCGCGGTCACCGGCAAAGAGATGGACTATTTTGCTGGCGTTGCCGACCAAGAGTACTACATAGACGGCGATTACGTGACCGGTTGCGA
>JBFESM010000212.1:0-3438 GCA_041548445.1 Methanothrix sp.
AAATATCTGATATTGATTGTTAAGCGAACTATCTTCCCAGTAAGAATTGAAATTTTAAAATTATATCTATAAGAAATAAATTTAATTTTACAATTAATATTAACTTGGCTCTGAGGAATTGAAGAATATGATAGAAAATCTTCCTCCCGAAGGGAAGGTTTTTTCTCCTTCACTGACCCACTATATTGCCAGAAGTCTGCACGATATCGACGTCCAGAGGAAGAGGAGGAGAGCCTGTCGGCGGCTGGATCGACCCGCTGTTCGCATTAATCGATTCGGCTATACTGGCCTTTCAAATAAACGAGGGAGAATTTCAGATGACAAAAGAAGATGCCATATACGATCTGGCGAAGAAGTACCTCGCCGCGGAAGCCGAGAGAGCCGCTCTGGAACCGATATCCGTCATCTGCCCCAATCTAACCATGGACGAGGCCTACCGGGTCCAGATGGCGATCGTGGCATCAAAGCTGCAGAAAGGGGAACGTGTCGCTGGAAAGAAGGTTGGAGCCACCAACGAGGCGATACAGAAGGCCATGATGATCGACGAGCCGATATACGGTCACCTTTTCAAAAGCCAGCAAATCTCAAGCGGCACGACGGTATCCCTATCTCAGCTGATCCATCCCAGGGTCGAGTGCGAGATCGCCTTCACCCTCGACAAAGATCTCTCGGGCCCCGGAGCCACCGCCGAAGAGGCTCTCGAGGCGGCCCGGTCGGTGACGGCCTCCATCGAGATCAACGACTCCCGCACCAGAGAATGGAAGATCGGGACCCGCGAGGTGATCGCCGACAACGGCGTTGCCGCACGCTTCATCCTTGGCGAAAGGGAGCTTGCTGCCGGCGACCTCGATTTGCGGCAGGTCCGGGTGTTTATGAAAAAGAACGGAGAGGAGATCGCCCGGTCTTCCGGAGCTGCGATCCTCGGAAACCCGGCCGAGTCCCTGGCTTGGCTCGCCAACAAAATCTCCGAGCACGACGGCGGCCTTCGGGCTGGAGAGGTGGTGCTCGCAGGGTCCATGACCCCCATGACGCCGGTCGAGAAAGGGGACCTGATCGAGGCCAGTTTCGACGATCTGGGGAAGGTCTCGGTCAGGTTCGAGTGACGTCGAGGCGAGATCGGTGGGGGGGCGCTGGATTTGCCGGTCCCGTCGTTCTCGACCTGATCTTGTCAGGATGCTCAAGATCCGCCGCCAAGCTCGGAGGTGCAGTGGGGGCAGCGGGTGGCCTGCAGGGGGATGCTCTCCTTGCAGTAGGGGCAATCCTTGGTGTTCGGTGGAGCTGCCTCTTCTTTGCGCTTCATCTTGTTGACCTGCCTCACCAGCAGGAATATCACAAATGCGACGATCAGAAAGTCGATTATCGTGTTGATGAAGATGCCATAGTTGATGGTCGGCGCCCCAGCCGCCTGAGCCTCGGCGAGGGTGGCGTAGGACTGGCCGCCGAGGGATATGAAGAGGTTGGTGAAATCGACGTTGCCAAGCAGCATCCCCACCGGCGGCATGATTATGTCGTTGACCAAAGAAGTTATGATCTTTCCAAAGGCCAAGCCCAATATGATCCCGATAGCCATGTCCAGGACGTTTCCCTTCATGGCAAATTCTTTGAACTCTTTCAGCATTCCCATCGACCTTCACTCTCCGAAAAGCTAATCGAATAATTGATTCTACAATTATGAGAACTGTCACCATATAAATGTATTCATCAGCCCGACCGAGAGTGTCTTACGAATGAGATGAAAAATCTGAAACGCCTTCTGTCCTTCCGGCCGACCTCTCCGAATAAATTCAAGGTATTTGCTCCCGCTCTTCGGGACGGAGAGCAGGTTCAAATCTCCTTCAGCTTTGACATCAGATTTTGGAGACGTTCTACGTAAGCTGCTTCGACGACGTACCTGTTTTCCTCCTCCAGATGCTCAGCCTTCAAAAGAGCCCTCTCCATCACGGCTCCAACCTCCATGAGCAGACGGTGCTGGGCCACGTCCTTCGTCACGACGTCTATGTACTCCCACCAGGCCAGGTCCAGGGCCTTCAGGGGAGCGCCCCGAACCCCCTTCTCTTTCATGTGGTCGAGATAATCCTGGAGGGTGCCGGTCTCGGGCCACTCGCCGTTCTGATGTTCCAGGTAGGCATCGCGGGCGACGCCTCCGACGCGGTCGTCCCTCTTGCGCTGCTCAAAAAGCCACATCGAAAATTCGACTCTTCTTCCACCCTTCGCCTTCACAGCCTTCGCCTCCATCAACGATAAATCGCTTCTACGATAACTATCTGTCCTTTGATGTGTCCTTTAGTGCACCCAAACGATCGCCCACATCGCGGTTGTGCGCGGCCAAGTCACCCCCAAATGGTACTTCGTCTCAAAGACTAAAAAATTTTTGAAGGATGTATCCCGCCTCAAACTTCATCACTGGAAAGGTAGATTGTGCCCTTCGATGGCAAATCTAGAACACGTCCATGCACTCAAGCAGGGCTCAGCAGCTTGGAACCGGTGGCGAGTTGAAAATCCCCAGGCTAGGCCGGACTTCAAGGGGTCTGACCTCAGCGGGATGGACCTTGAGGGCGCAAACCTGATGGGCGCAGTCTTGAGGGGAACGAGGCTTACAGGGGTCGATCTTGGTCGGGCAAAGCTCGTCAGAGCCGACCTTCGGAACGCGAATTTGGTCGGCACAGACCTCAGCGAGGCCAAGTTCGAGGGCGCCATCTTTGAGGGTGCGGACTTCCGGGAGGCGAAGCTCGTCAGGGCCGAGCTGAAGGGCGCAAACCTGAGATATCTGCCATTGGCCGGTTCGGACCTCTCCGAGGCGACCTTGACCGGCGCGGACCTCACCGGGTCCGATCTTCGGTCCGCGAAGATGAAGGGGGCGGATCTGAGGATGGCAAAACTCGTCGGATCGAACATTTCAGGAGCTGACCTCACCGAGGCGAAGCTGGTCAGGGCAAAGCTCGTAAGGTCGAGCTTGAGGGGAGCCGAGCTCGCCCGTGCAGATTTCAGCGGCGCAGACCTGGAAGGGGCAGACCTCTCTGGAGCGGACCTCTCAGGAGCTGACATCTCCCAAGCTAACCTGAGGTCCACAAACCTGGAAGGTGCGGTCCTCGATGGTGTTCAGAGGACGGAGATCGGCTTTTAAATGACGAGAGCGAAGAAAGCGGATTCAATCCAGATGCGCCTGGCTTTAAATCAAATTGCGTGCGGCCCACCCCGCCCTAAAGGACGGGGTATGCTTCGGGGCCGCACGCCCGGTTTTCCGGATTTCAGAAATCTTCGAGTTTTCGTTGCCCAGATTTCCCTGATCAGCACGATTGAAACTCTGCTTTCGATTTCCTCTGAACAGCCTCCAAAGTTTTACTGATTTAAAAGAGCACGAAAAACGGGCGAGGGTTCACTTCATCCCCGCCCTAAAGGACGGGGTATCCGTGACCCTCCGCGCTCCCGAAGTAATAA
>JBFESM010000213.1:0-3370 GCA_041548445.1 Methanothrix sp.
AAGAGATCCGATGTACATGCACTCCTCGGGGGCGATGCTCGGAATCCTCATCTCCTCGCCGTCATCGACGAACTTCACAGGGGCCCCCCTGATGATCACTGCTGGGATGCCCTCGTCTCCCTCGCCCATGATGACCTCTGCCGCCGAGACGAGGTTGTCGGCGACGGCCTTCCTTGTGACCTCAAGAGGCCTTCCAAAAAGGTCCTTTTGGCCCCTCGCATCCTCCACCGGAACAATCCCGTCGCAGGCGAGGGCAACACCGACGCAGCCGAGGCGGAGGGGATGGGTCCGGCTATCGCCGATTACTACACCGATCCTCTTTCCTGCAGCCTCTTCCATCCTCTTTCTTATCTGGGCTGCTGACCTCTGGGGCTCTTCTGGGAATAAGACGACGGAGCCTGGCGGCGCGTTGGAGTGATCTATCCCGGCGTTGGGGTAGAGAAAGCCGTCCTTGATCGTCAGAACCACTCCGGGGATCCCACCCATGATCCTGTCGGAGCAACCGATGATCAGCTCCATCTCCCTCGGGTCTTTTCTGTACTTGTCTGCAAGCTCCAGGGCACGGGACCCTGGGGTCACGTCCGATAGCTTCACAACCCCGCCTTCGGCGGTGGCGACAACGCTCTCTGCGATCACCAGGACGTCGCCGTCCGCTAGGTTGAGATCGGCTCTTTCCATTCCCCTCAGGAGGACCACCACCAGGTCGTCCCCCGCTCTCACCAGCTCAGTTTTAATTCCCAGAACTTCCAAAGGCCTCACCAATACCGCTTTGGATCCTCCAGTCTCTCCAGCGCCTCCTCGATGGCTTTGGCCACAGTGGGCAGATTGAAGGGCTGGCCCAACAGGTTTTTTACGAGGCCCCGGACCTGGGCCGCAGTCCCCAGAACCAGAACCTCCATATCTCCAGGATCGCATCGGAGGGCGCCCATGGGTATCGCGGCGTCGCCTCCCCGGGCCAGCATCTCCTGCTTGATCACTATCGCCTCCATCGAGGTCACGCCCCGAAGGGATAGGGCCCGAAAAGAGCCCTTGCCGCCGAGGGCCCTGTTGCCGTCCTCCCCAACCCCGATCCCGGCGAAAGCCCAAGAAAGGTCCCGAGGATGGCCTGAATGCGCGAAGACCTCCACCTCGATTCTGGCTTTCGCCCTGGACGTCGATGGCCCGCCACGAATCGCCTCGGCCATCCTGATCGTCTCCATCGAGACCGCAACGTCGTGGGTCCTGACGAGGTGAGCCCCGTTGTAGACGGCGATGGCGGTGGCAGCAAGAGATCCCTGTAGCCTCTCAGCAGGATCGGATTTGTTCAAAACCGCGCCTATGAAGGACTTCCTGGAGACGGCGGCCATCACCGGCCTATTCAGCACCCTCAGACGGGAGAGGCCGTCCAGGATGGCGAGGTCGTACCCCGGCCCCTTGGGCGGCGTCCAGTGGCCGATCCCCGGATCGACGGTCACCTTCTCGAAAGAGACGCCAGCCTCTGCGGCATCCTTCAGCCGATTTCCCAAAGACGCCACGATATCCCCCATATCGAGGAGGTCGCCAGGTCTCTCTTTTGAAGCCATTATTATCAGGGACCCGTCGTGGTCGGCCACGGTCCGGGCCATATCAGGGTCCAGAAGGCCCGAGACGTCGTTTATGCAAGGGGCACCCATGGATAGGGCCTCATCGGCGATCGTTGCCCTCTGGGTATCTATGGAGATCGCGACGTCATCTCCCAGTCCGTCCAGGACGACCTCGAGGGCCGGAAAAAGCCGTCTTCGTTCTTCGTCCTCTGGGATGGCGGGCGATCCCGGTGCCGTGGAGACGGCGCCCAGGTCCAGAACCTCTGCACCCTCCTCTGCGAAGGCCAGGGCACGCTCAAGAACTGCGTCCTGCCCCGCGAAAGACTCCTCGTAGAACGACTCGCGGCTGAGGTTGATCACTCCCATCACCCGGACGGGGTGGAGGTCTCCCAATTTGATTTTGCCGATCAAGCCCTCGATGGTCAAGTTCAACGCCCCATTGGAGAAGACAGGTCAACTTTAAAACGTTATTCCAGGGATCGGTTCTCACTCCGACAGCCTCAGCATCATGCCGGTCGTCCTCGCCCTCTCGATGGCCAGGTTCAGGATCAGAAGGCTCGCCGCAAAGTAGAGGAGAGCAAGCCCCATTCCGAAAAGTACATGGTGTGACCCGTAGCCGTAGGCCGACCGGTAGTACTCGAGAAAGTAGGTCAAAGGTATAGACTTTGAGAGGAGCTGGAGGGGTCCGGGCAGAATCCCCACGGGGTAGTAGACCCCGCTCACCAGCATCATTATTCCGCTGAGGCTCCAGGCCGCCACGTCCGCCCTCTGGCCGAAGAGGAGGATCGATATGCAGACCACCATCCCGATCGACGCGGCGGTGATGAAGATCCCGGCGAGGAAGACGATGACTATGATCAGGCCTCCTGCGAGAAAGTCGAAGCCGAAGAAGCGGGAGCTTGCCAGGGCCAGGATGAGAAATACCGCCGAGCCCCTGATCACCCCGAAGAGCATCGCCCCCAAAACCAGGTGGTAGCCCTGGATCGGGGCCACGAAGGTCTGCTTGATGCTCTTGCTCCAGAGGTCGAAGAGGAGGATGTATGCGACGTCGATCTGGCTGATCTGCAGGATGCTGAGGGCGATCGCTCCGACGAGGACGAAGGCGACCATCTCGTCCGTCACCTCGAGAAAGCGGGTGAGCAGACCGATCGATAAAAGGCCGATGAAGGGCCAGAATATCAGCTCGAAGACGGTGAAGACGTTCCGCTTGGATATGATCCAGTTCTTGTAAGTTGCGGACAAGAACTTGTTCAGCTCACCTCGCCAGCTCAAGGAAGACGTCCTCCAGATCGGGCTGATCTATGCCTATGTCCAAAATATCTGCCCCCTCAAAAGCCTTTATTATCCTGCTGACGGCCCTCTCGGAATGGTCGAAGACCATCTCCACCCTACCAGGAGATTGCCTGACTTCCATGACCCCAGGGATTATCCGTAGTTTCATCGGGTCGAGATCTCCTTCGTACTTGACGAAGATCCTATGTCCGATCTTAAGAGCCCGCTTCAGCTCTCCGGGGGTTCCAAGGGCGATCAGGCCGCCCTCTCGAAGAAAGGCGATTCTGTCGCAGAGCTCCTCGGCCTCGGGCATGTAATGGGTTGTGAGGACGACTGTGATATCCTGCTCCTCGTAGATCTTCTTGATGAGAGACCTCGTCTTCATCGCCATCTCGGGGTCGAGGCCCGAAGTCGGCTCGTCGAGAAAGAGGATCTCGGGCCGGTTCAGGATCGACTTTGCCAGGGAGACCCTCTGCTTGGTGCCCGTGGATAGGGTCTCAAACTTCGAGTCGGCGTGAGGTTCGAGCTCGAAGGCC
>JBFESM010000214.1:0-3351 GCA_041548445.1 Methanothrix sp.
CAGGGTAGACGGAAAGGACGTTGTGACCTTCTACGCCCCCCAGGGGATGACCTTCGAGAGCGATGAGAATGCCGCCTCAACGGCGACATCTTCAAAGACGACCGCCTCGACGAGGACGGCCGCCCCTTCGACCTCAACGAAAGACGATGAAGAAAAAGACCCATCATCCAAGATCGGAATGAGCGACTCAAGAGAGGCGCCGCTCGATCTCAAAGCCACCGCTGACAAAGGAAAGGCGATTCAGGAAGAAACGACGGTGAGCGACCGGGAGGCCGCGCCCGATGAGAATAACGAGGGCGAAGGTTCCGATTTGACGAGCGCGACCCTGTACATCTCGACGATCGGGGCGATCCTAGCCATATACATCATCTTCTTCAGGCGTTGATTCGATTGAAAGCACTCCTGGCATATCTGCTCCTGGCCTCGATGATCGGAACCGCGGTCGAGTGGGGGGACCGGGCCGAAGGGGATCTCCGCTGGGGAGAGACGCTTCAGATGGGCGAATACACCCTGGAGGCAGCAGACTTCACCCCCGAGGATGTGACGCCGAGAATGGTGATGCTGAGGCTCTACAGGGGTGAAGATCTTATCGCCACAAGGGCGCTGAAGTCTGGCGATAGCTTCACTCTCGACGACGAGGTGATGGTGGCAGCAGAGGATGTCAGGAGGAGGGACTACCTCCTGGACGAGTCGGCCGAGCCCCGCGCCAAAGTGGTTCTTCTCGTCCGCGCAGTTCCCGAGCTTCGGGTCCGCGTGGTCTCGGACGAGGAAACTTACGAGGCGGGAGATTGGGCGAAGCTCGAGATCGAGATAGAGAACGTCGGGATGGCGGAGGCAGAGGAGGTAGAGGTGGAGTTAACTTCTGACCCTTCAATCGTCTCCTCGATATATTCGAGATCGATCCTTGCCCCCGGTGAGGTCTGGGACGAGGATTTGGGCACAGAGAAGATCGACCCCCTAGAGGTGAGGTTCAAGGTGCCGTCCACGCCGGGCCCTGAAGAGATCTTTGTGAGGGTCAACGCTCGGTGCCTCGATTCAGAGGGAGGTTTTCACGAGTCCTGGGGCGGGACGAGCTTTGACCTCTTCGGACCCCTCAAGATCCACAAACGCGCGGAAGATGCGATCAAGTTCGCAAAGAGGGCTTACGTCCACCTCACCATAAGCAACGGCGGCGACAGGACCCTGGAAGTCGAGATAACCGACTCGGCTGGCCGAAACTTCCAGGCGGACGCTGCCCTGAGCTGGAAGATGACGATCCCGCCGGGAGGAACACAGACCGCCAGCTACACCATCAGCGCCGAAAAGCCCGGCGAGGGGCAGGTCCTCCCACCGGCGGAAGCCGCCTACACAATCGACGGGGTGGTCTACAAAATCACCTCGACGAGCCCTGTCGTCGACGTCATCGGTCCCCTGGTGGAGGTCGAGAAGACGGTCTCCTCCGCCAGCGTCAAGACGGGAGAAGAGGTTACGGTGACTTTGACGGCGAAGAACGTCGGCAACCGGAGGACCAAAGCCTCGGTGAAGGAGACGGTTCCTGCCTGGGCCAGCCTCGCCTCCGGGGAGACGGAGCTCTCCCGGCTCCTCCTGCCCGGGGAGGCGGCCGGTTTGGAGTACACCATATCATGTCCGGAGGCGGGCAGTTTCGAGATTCCGCCCACCAGCGTCTGTTACCGGGACGACGATGGAACCGCCTGTGCCCTGGAATCCTCCCGCCTGCGGATAACCGTCGAGACGGCCTCCGAGATCGAAGAGGCAGGATCCGCCCTTCAATCGTCGGCCTCGGGTGAGAACGGCGGAGGAGACGAGGGAGACGACGACGGATCAGAAGGCGGCAAAACCCCAGAAGATAGATCGATTCTCTGGGCCCTTCCGGCTCTGATCCTGATCATATTCGTGGCCTTTGAACGATACCTTTAGGCTCTGATCATGATGAAAATCGCCGAATTTGAGAAAATTGGGGTAGAGAAGCTCGAAAGACCCATTACGATAGCATCTCTGATCGGAACAACATTGATCCTCTCTATCCTGGTCCACCCCGCTCTCGGCCAAGCTCCCGACCTCGAGTGGGAGGAGGTCTTCGGCGGATCAGAGGATGAACGGGGCCTCGCCCTCCAGGAGACGAGAGACGCGGGGCTCATCGTCACGGGCTACACCGCCTCGAAGGGGGCGGGAAATAGAGACCTGTTGCTGATCAAGACAGACCAGGAAGGCGAGACGGAATGGGAGAGGACCCTCGGCGGTCCCGCCGACGATGAGGGATGGTCAGTCCTGGAGACGAAGGATGGCGGCTACCTGGTGGCGGGGGTCACCGAGTCCGAGGGCTCTGGTGGAAAAGACCTCTGGCTCGTCAAAACCTACTCCGACGGCTACGAGAGGTGGAAGAAGACCTTTGGAGGGACAGGCGACGACTGGGGCGTCTGCGTCCTGGAGACGACGGATGGTGGCTACGCCGTGGCCGGCGTCACCACGTCCAGCGGGTCCGGCGGCTGCGACGGCTGGATCGTAAAGACCGACTCCGACGGGAACTTGGAGTGGGACGTGGCCATCGGCGGGTCCAAAAACGACGGTTTGAGCTCGATTTTGGAGACCGAGGACGGATACCTCGTCGGTGGAACCACCGAATCCTACGGTGCTGGCGGAAAGGACGTCTGGCTCGCGAAGACGGACGCCAACGGTGAGAGGATCTGGGAGAAGACCTTCGGAAAAGATGGCGACGAGAGGGGCAACTTTGTCCTGGAGATGGAAGACGGCTACGTCGTCGGCGGCGTCACGGAGTCCGAGGGCTCTGGTGGAAGGGACCTTTGGCTTGCGAGGACAGATTATGAAGGGGAGAAGGTCTGGGAGAAGACCCTCGGCGGTCCGGGCGACGACGGCGGCTGGTCGGCCCTGGAGGCGAAAGACGATGGCCTCATCGTCGTGGGCTACACCGAATCTCAGGGCAGAGGAGACCAGGACCTCTGGCTCGTAAAGGTCGCCCTCGATGGGGAGAAGGTCTGGGATAAGACCTTCGGAGGGTCGGGCTTCGACCTCGGAAGGTCGATCGTGCCGACGAAGGACGGCGGATGGGCGATGACAGGATGGACCGAATCGATAGGATCGGGTGGTCAGGACCTGTGGCTTGTGAAGACCGAGAGGGGATCGTGACGGAAAAAAAACGCCAGGAAAAGCCGAACCGTCAGAGCGGCGGCCAAAGTTCGGCGGACAAAGCGAGCTTGGATGATGTTTACGAGCCCGCCGAGGACACCCACCTCCTCCTCAGGGTCACCCTGGAGGAGGTCGGCCCCGACGATCGCGTCCTGGAGATGGGGTGCGGCCGCGGTATGATATCAAAAAGGCTGGTCCCGATTGCCC
>JBFESM010000215.1:0-3294 GCA_041548445.1 Methanothrix sp.
CTGATAAGTTTGGATTATTTGGGGAGGAAAAGAAAAAGCAGCCCCGCGAAAGAATGTGGTTTGACAAATCACAACTGGTCGTTGAGGGAGCTGTTGACTTATCCCTATCACAGAAAATCAACCGTATAGAGGTGCACCACCAAGTTTTGGTTTCTGCATAATATTTTAAGATCATAAGCTGAATTAATAATACTGATCCCAAAATAAGTTAGACTTAAGTGATATCATACAATCCTTGTATTATGCGGGTCGGAGGGGTTGTTTATAAACTGGGCGCGACCGAGGGAAAACTTGGAAAGTAGAGTCAATAAGAAATGCCAGCCTCCTGGCGTAAGGCCTGAAGAGCGCAAGCACCTCTCCTCCTCGCCAGACATAAGCTCCAGATCTCGGCCCACGCGGGCGAGAAGCTCGACCCCTCGGGTGTCGATCAGCCGATGATGGCGAGGGCGATCTCCTGAGATAAGGCGCGCCCGGGGAGGTGGTCGCGGCTGATCCCGGTCCTGGGGTCGAGGCGGCGGGAACGCCCCTCGGACCCTCGTCCCGACGACGGCGAGGTCGTCGTGGCCCATCAGTCCAATTATAGCTTCAAAATCTCATGGGTGGAAGTCTGGTTTCTCCGGCATCAGTTGCAACGATCAGGGCTTCCACAGCTTGACCCAATCGACCCTCTCAAAGTCCCGATCGTTGGACGCCAGAGTTTTCGCCCCTTCCTTCTGCATCGTGGCCAGGTGGACGGCGTCGTTGGATAGAAGGCAGTATCTTCTGGAAAGCTCCAGGGATAGCCTCATCACTTCTACTCCCACCCCAGCTATCTTGAGATTCTCGATCTGTTCAATGTTCTCGATGGCTGACCACGCGGCTTCAAGATCCCCTATCGCCCTCGGATTCTCCTTCAGATATCTGACAGCACGCTTCGGGTCTATTTTGTACTTCTCAACGACCTCGGCTATCATGACCCTGTGGAAGACTTCGTTGCATACAAAGACCGACGAAACGGCAGAAAACCTGCCGCGGTTCACGTCCTTCAGGAGGTTGCCGCACGACTCGGCATATCTCCAGTGATCGAAGATTTTGTAAAGAAATATATTTGCATCTATGAAAATGGTTGTGCCAGGCTCGATATCAGTCGGCATCAGACAGGCTCCAGTTCCGGACTTTCAACTAGTTCATCTGCCCAGTCCTTGCGAGAGATCCTGACCAAGCCACCCAACCGATCGACAGCATTCCTCTTTATCTCTATATCCACGACCTCGCCCTCTCTGAGGTTGAGCTTCTCCAGAGGCTTCAAGACGTCGTTCTCGTAAATCGCCTTCACTCCCATCAGGGCCACCCTTCACAAATTAGATTTCTTATACTAAAAACCTGCTCATCTGAAGGTAGTGCGCCAATCTACCTCGATCAATCCTCTCAAACCCAGTCGCACCAAAAATAGGGTTACATCACGCCCCGATAGAACGCGAGCCTCCTGGCGTACGGCCTGAAGATCGCGAGCAGCTTCTCCTCCCCAGAGGATAGAGGCTTCAGATCTCGCCCAACCAAGACCTGAAGCTCGACCTCCTCGATGGTCGACCAGCCGACCGCGTCTCGGGAGATCTCCCGAGACAGGCGCGCCGGGATTGTGCAGGATCGATATATTTAAAAAGTTTGAGAGTATAAAATTACTCAGAGGTGATAAGAAGTGAAGATAAGCGCACGAAACGTCCTTAGGGGCAAAGTCAAGTCGGTGACCGTCGGCATGATAAGCGCGGAGGTGGTGGTGGAGCTATCCGGCGGGGACGAGATCGTCTCCGTGATCACGAAGAGGTCCGCCGAGGAATTGGAACTGAAAGAGGGCAAAGAGGTCTCGGTGGTGATCAAGGCGACAAACGTCATGATAGCTCAGGACTGAGGCCTTAAGGCCACCTTTTTTCGCCGCTCCATTGAATCGAGGGCCATGAGAAAGCCGATGGCCCTCTCGGTCAGGGGATACCTTCCGACCAGCTCCTTGAACCTTCTGTTGTGGCTCGGCTCCAGGAGGTGCGCCAGCTCGTGGAGGACGACGTAGTCCTCGACCCACTGGGGCGTCTCTCTCAACCGGGAGCTGATCCTGATCGTCTCGTCCTCGATGGTACAGCTACCGAACCTCTTCATCTGCCGCTCCGAATAGCCTATCGACTTCCAGCTCAGGGTGCCATCGAAGTACTTTTGGTTCAGGTGCTCGGCCCTCCTCTCCAGGTGGCCGTCGTTTCTCGGCCCCATCCTCTGCTCCATCCTAGCCTTGAGGCTTGATACGTGCTCGGCCAGCTCCCGTTCCGAGATCGAGGCTGGCGCCATCACCACCAGGGCACCGTCCACCATCCGGGCCTGGACGGTCTTCTTCCGCCGGGCCGACCTCTTGACTATCACTTCCATCACTACATCTCCACTAATCGGTCGATGTAATAATATGAATTTCTTTCGGAGGGGGGAGGTTCTGGTGAGGCGCAAGCAAAGCCTGTAAAGCTGACGCGAGAATATTATGCCGGTGGGCCGGATCTGCACCCTTCCTACCCGAAAGCAGCTCCAATCCAGGAGCCGACGAGATCGGTGGCGATTACCACCATCGCCAGGATTATCAGGTGCTCTGCGACAACCTTCCAGGGATTCCTCTCCTGCCCTCTCGCAAGAAAGAAGCTCAGGATACCCAGAACGAGAAAGCCCCATATCAGGCTCGCCATGATCGCCTTTGAGAGGTCGAAGAGGAGAACCGGAACAATGAAAGTCATGGCCACCAGGAACTTGGACGCGAAGGTGAAGACCGTTGACTCCCAGACCTCCCGCGTTGAATGAGCGTTCTCGGACTCCTCGGATATGTGTATTCCAAGAGCGTCGGAGAAGGCGTCGGCCACGGCTATCGTCAGTATCCCGCCGATCACCGCAAGCTTCGAACCCGTTCCGGAGTTGAGGCCCACCATCAACCCCAGCGTGGTGATGATCCCCGACGTCAGCCCGAAACAGAACCCGGTCCTCAATGAGTCCTTCATGCCCTCGCCTAACCTCTCAGATTTGGAGAATAATTATAGCTGTAACAATTATAGCTGTCGCAAGAACCCAATTTCCGAAAGCAAAGTTCTGCATATCTTTTCATTCATGTTTTTTGCCACGGTTGAGCCAACTCTACTGAATATACTGAATATCCACCACCAATATTTGCTGCTTTTCTGATCGGGATGCCGAAAGTTACTTCTACTATTAAATGAGAATATGTCTCCCTGCAGGTGTTTTGGCCCATAAATATACGAGGTGGATGAGGATGAAGAATTACATCATGTTGAC
>JBFESM010000216.1:0-3280 GCA_041548445.1 Methanothrix sp.
ACCACCTACTACATGATCGCCACAAATCTTGATGGCCATACGACCCGATCCCCTCCCGACGGCAATGGAAGCTACAGCGTAACCTGGCAGGAGTGCGGAGCCATAACCCCGATTAATCTGACAAAATCGTCATCTCCCCCTCAGGTCAGCCCTGGTGAACAGTTCACTTACACCATCACCTACGGAAACAACCTGGCCGTCGACCTTCACAACGTGACCATCAAGGAATTCTATCCACCGGATGCCACATATATATCGGCGTCGCCGCTTCCGACCAATGGCAATGACACTTGGAATTTGGGGACCCTCCCCGCAGGAGGGAGCGGTCAGATCATCATAACCATGGAGGCTCCCGAGGATATTCCCGGGAGGGACAACCTCGTCTTCGACCAGGAGGGCGAGGCGAGCGGTGAGGGTTTCGTCAACATCTACAGGAGCCTCTCCACCGAGAGGCCCGCCTACAATCTGAAGAACGTTGTAACTCTAACCACCTCAGAGGGGTTTCATGCAACTGCGACGGCTCAGACCCTCGTGGACGAGA
This sequence comes from Methanothrix sp., assembly GCA_041548445.1. Taxonomy (GTDB): domain Archaea; phylum Halobacteriota; class Methanosarcinia; order Methanotrichales; family Methanotrichaceae; genus Methanocrinis. The sequence goes on from JBFESM010000216.1 coordinate 542, forward strand.
CTCCCGGAACAGGCCTGAAGCAGAAAGGTCACGGGAGCGGCACTTCTGAGAGAGAGGAACATATCACTCTGATGACTGAGAACAGGTCCATCCAGGCCGACCAGAGCCTATCCGCAACCTACAACCCCACCTTCATCGGCCTTTACAACAACAGGACGGCTTCTTATTCCTCGAAATGGGCCGAAGAATCGGAGGCAAAAAACTGGGTGACGGCAGCATCGATGAGCGAGTATTATCGGTACGCAACTCGCATCGACCGCGAGTCCAGGATCTTCCTCGACAAAAACGAGTCAGTGATGGAGATCGAGGCCGAGTTCGATGGGATGGGCCACGTCGGGTTTTTGAAGATGCCCTCCAACAACTCGACGCATCATACCACGCCCCTCTTCGAGTCCCGAGAGGACTATTCGGGCAGCTTCAGGATCCTGGAGCGGGTCGACGAGTACGGCAAAGCCGTCAGCTCCGAGAAGTCGGCTTCGGGAGAGGGTCTTGTCGCCGTAGACAAACGGGTTGGCGAGAGCCAGAAGTCCTACGAGTCAGGCTCGGGCGTTTACGACTCCGAGGAGCTGATTAGGACTCATACCAACTACGTCGCAAAAGATATTCAGCTCGTCAGCGGGCCGACGAACCAGAGCCTCACGGGCGACGTCTCAATCAATTCGTCGAAGAAGTGGAAGGAGGGGATGAGCTCGAGGGTCGAGAAAAGAAGCTACATCGGAGAGGAGTACACTGGAGTGAGCCAACTCGACAAGGAGACTGTGGCCAAAGGCTTGAACGAGATGCAGACCGAAGCGGATTTCTCTGGGCGTGCTCGTTACAGGGCTGTTCTTGAGCCGAATCAGAGTGAGCCAGAGGTCGACTTCGATGAGGCCTACGATGGGACTTACTCTGTTGCGAGGAGGATACTCTTCGGCGGGGTTCCCAAGTACGATCGGCCCCACCTGAGCGTCACGAAGGAGGGATCTATTCACGAGGAGACTATCCTCATGACGGACGAAGTCGCCCTGTTGGGCGAGAGCCGTAAGAGGACTATCAAAGTCGCCACCTATACCATAACGGTGGAGAACGACGGGAGCAAGGCCCTCGGCAATGTATATGTGATAGACCTCTTCCCGCCTGGTGCGAAGTACATCGACGCATCGGTCCGGCCCACAAAGCAGACCGAAGAATACGCCAACTGGAATTTGACGCATCTGGCCATAGGCGACGTATCCACGATCGTATTGAACCTAGACGTTTCAGAGCACGTTTCGCCAGAGCTGGTGAACAGGGTCGACGTTTGCGGCGTCAGCGGCGATGAGCAGGTCTGCGCCGCGAACTTCTCGGCCATCGAGATGGATTGGCTCAACTACCGCCCAGCCGAGACCATCTCAGTGGCGAAGACCGCAGAGATCGACCCGGAGAAAACGAACGTCGTCTGGTATGCGGTTGAAATCAAGAACTGGGATGAGGCGACGAGGGTTGCCACGGTGACCGATTCGTTGCCTGAAGGCATGGTTCTCCTCGAACCCTCAATCCCATTTGCCTCTTACGAGGACGGCGTCGTCGTCTGGAACCTTCTTGAGATGGGGCCGTTCGAGACGAATATTATCGAGTATAGTGCTCTAGCCCTCAAGAATGGAAGTTTCATAAACTCGGTCGAGGTCGCTCCGAGGTCCGTCGACGGGCCCGTCGTCCAGCCGGTCCGCGCCACTTGCGTCATCGACGTTGGCATCGTCGAGGGTGAGTGCGGTCCCATCTCCTGCGACGCCTGGCAGCCTCCAAACTGGGAGCTTGAACATTTCGGATACGAGCCGGACGAACTCACCTGCGAGGATTTGACTTCCGACAGTTGCGAGGGAATGTCTTGTCTTGCGCCCTGAAGGGCGCTGGGCATCGCAGTTTTTTTAGGCATCTGCATCTCGAAAATCGAATATCGATTTTTGGATGATACTCCGAGGTGAAGTCAGCTCCGGGATAGCTTCATCACGCACCCCTCGTCGGTCTCCTCGACCTCGAGCTTCATCCCCAGGTCCGCGAAGACCTTTCGCCAGTGGCTCTCAACGCAGGTCTTGCAGTGCTGCTTTGCCATGAGCCCCGCACCCAGGCGGGCGAAGGCGTTGATCCCCTCCTTGATGGCGCACTTCTCTCTTCTGATCTCGACCCAGCCGTCGCCCTCCACCACCGAGACGACGCTTCCAAATAGGTTCTTGTCGTTGGTGGCGACGGCGATGGCCAGATCCTTCGGCTCGGATAGCTCCAGCCTCTTGAAGGTGTCCGCCACCTGGTGGGCGCCCATATCCTGAAACTCGCGAAGCCCTTTTTTTCCGAGCCTCTTGGCGACGTAGCCGCTGCTTCCGTAGAAGCTTCCAAGCCACATCGCCACCACCCGCTGCTGGATCTGTTCTATCGGGATCTCGGGAACGTCAGTCATGAATGAGGCTCGTCCTGGAGGCGATATAACCTTTCCGAGGGCCGGGACCGAATGCAATTTAGTAGGTGATAATCAGTCTGCAATTCTCAGATGAGCTGTTTTCGTAGATATGGGATCTGAACTCACTTCATTGGTCATCGGTTAAGCCTACCACTCCTCGGTAAAGCGCTTTCTAGTTACATGCGGATCTACTGCCTCACTAATACAAAATTCTAAAGATGTTTTTAAGGAAGTTTCTAATCCAATATAACGAAGGATGCTTGCCAGTATAGAGCCTGCGTTTTCAGTGAAGATATTGCTCCATCTAAGGGTGGTAAATCTTGCCA
>JBFESM010000217.1:0-3222 GCA_041548445.1 Methanothrix sp.
TCCTCGGGAAAGCTCGCCTTTGCGGGCCCCGATGATCGGAGGCTTGACTTTAGGATATTTCCATCGATCCAGGACGTGGAGCTGGTGGATGGGATGGAGGGCTCCGTCGTCATCGTGCCCCACGCCGAAAGCCCCGGACCCTTCATAGGCTTCTTCCGGGAGAAGGGGAAGGAGGCAGATCTGGCCGAGATCAAGGTCTGGGTCGCCAACATGGAGCAGGGGACGATCGACCCGTTCATCGGCTACCCGAAGGACCTCGCCATCTACAAGCAGTTCAACAACCCTCGGATGGCGATGATGGTGAAGACGAACTGGGGCCGGAGGATGGAGTGAAGAGCTGAGGTCGAGCTTCATCATTGTCCAAAATCCAAGACCTCAGTCTTCCTTCGTGCCGGATTCTTCCTCCGGCCCGTCAGCGGCGCCCTGAGCATTTTGACCTTCACCGGAGACGATGCCGTCTCGAGGTCTCAGAGTTCTCAACCCCGCCCTGGGGTATCTGACGGGATCTCGGAAGAGATACCTGGACCTTGCGATCTGCTCAGATGTTCCGAGAACCAGAAGGACATCTTCCGCCGCTATTTCGGTATCCTTCTGGGGGTTGAGGATGTTTCCCGACCCCCTGATTATGCCCAGGACGTTCACGCCCAGATTCTTTCTCAGCTCCAAATCCTCCAGGGTCTTTCCGGAGGCGGGAGCCTTATCCTCGACCTTGATGGTGACGATCTCGACGTTTGGAAGGTAGCGCCTCAGATCCGAGATCTTGGCGGGCTCGATCTCGGCGTTCCTGAACATCTCGTAGCCGTGGGAGCGGGCCTCGACTATGATCTTCTCGATCTCGGTCCTTGGGACCAGGTACTTGCCAAGGACCCTCGAGAATATCTCCACCGACGTCTCGAACTCCTCGGGTATCACCTCGTCGGCACCTCGGTCGTAGAGGGCTGCCGCCTCGTGGAGGTACCGGACCCTGGCCATTATGTAGACCTTTTGGTTCTGCTTTCTCGCCATCTCGACGATCCTCCGGGTCGCCACCTCGTCAGAGACCGCCACCACCAGGACCCTTGCAGTCTCGATGTCGGCGTGGCGGAGGACCAGCTCCTGGGTCGCGTCACCATAGTGGATCGGCTCTCCATTCGCCCTCTCTGCCCTCACCACCTCTGGGTTCATATCCAGGATCAGGTAGGGGAGCTCTCCGACCCTTGCGGCTCTCGCCAGGTTTCTGCCGACGAAGCCATAGCCCACTATCACCAGGTGGTTCTCTCGCTTTTCAGCAATCCCGGCGAAGGGGAGGCCCGCCTTCACCTTATCCGGGAAGGGCAGACGGAAGAGAAGGTCGGCAGCCCTTGGAGACGCGGCGATCACGAAGGGCGTCGCCGCGATCGTCAAAACCGAGACCGCCAGGAATAGCTGGTACTCGCCCTGGTTGAGGATCCCTGAATCCAGCCCCGTCTTCGAGAGGATGAAGGAGAACTCCCCGATCTGGGCGAGGGCGAGCCCCACCAGAACCCCCGTCCTGATGGGGTAGCCGAGGAGGAGGGAGACGCCCCCTGCGACGGCGGCCTTCAAGATCAGAACGCCCAGGGCCGCTGCCACCACAAGCTCCGCCCTCTCCAAAAAGAAGGCGACGTCCAGAAGCATCCCGATGGAGACGAAGAAGAAGCTGGTGAAGACGTCTCTGAAGGGCAGGATGTTTCCCAGGGCCTGGTAGCTGTACTCCGACTCGGAGATGATGAGCCCCGCAAGGAACGCTCCGAGGGCGAGGGAGAGGCCGGCGGTGTAGGATATCCAGGCAACGGAGAGACAGATGAGGATCACCGTCAACAGGAATAGCTCGCTGCTCCGGAGGCGTACGACCTGGTATAGGAGGGTTGGAACTATCAGCTTCGCGCCCACGATGACGAGGCCAATTATACCTGCACCCTTGGCCAGCATCAACAAGAGCGGCACCCCCAGGTTCTGGGAGGTATGCGCCGCCAGAAGGGGCACAAAGAGCATCATGGGGACGACCACTATGTCCTGGAAGATCAAAATCCCAAGGGTGGTGCTGCCGTGGGGGGCGTCCACCTCGGCCCGGTCCTGCATTATCTTGAGCACCACCGCCGTGCTGCTCAGAGATACGAGAAACCCGGCGAAGATCGACTCAAAGAGGGGAAGGCCGACCTTGAGGCCCGCAAAAGTCGTCGCCATGAGGGTGATAACGACCTGAAGGGGGCCGCCCACCAGGGTGGACTTTCTGATCCGAAAGAGCCTCTCGAAGGAGAACTCCATGCCTATGGCGAAGAGTAGGAGCACCACCCCCACCTCGGCCAGAAACTCGATCTGCTCGACCCCTTGTACGAGCCGCAGACCGTGGGGCCCGGCCACAACTCCCGTCACCAAAAACCCCACCACCTCCGGGATCCTCAACCTGTGGCCGACGAAGATGGCGACTATCGATATGAGGAAGATGACGATTACGTCGTTGAGGAGCTGTATGGCCATCAGTCAACTCTTCCGCGGCATCCACATTAAACTTTAAGGTCGAAAATAAGGGATAAAGGAACAAACCAGCCCGATGGCGCCACCCCAAAAGGGTGGACGATCGGGTCAGGCGACAAAGTCGCCGAGAAAAGCGAACTACGGCGGCCGCCGAAGCGGTCCACCCTTTTCATTTTGATTATACGCAGCCGTCCAGCAGCCTCTTTTGACCGCCTCGTTTCTCGCCTGGCTTTATGGGGTCGACCTTTGCAACCTCTTCCTCTTCCTTCTTCTCCTTCTTTTTCTCGTCAGCCATTTACATCACTCCTGACATTAATTCGGCTGTACTCGTTTATTAAACTTTCTGGTACCGTGGCCATTTTTTCTCGATTTGGAAGATAAGACCGTCTTTGGCCCACCAAAAGTCCTAATTATGAGGATCTTTTTCCAGCCTCTGCGCGGCAGCGTATGTTCATCTCAGAACCGAATTCTTAATCCAAAGTGTATGGTCCTAGAAAATTTCTGTATAGTCCCGAAACCTTTGACTTTATTACTTCGGGAGTGCAGAGGGTCACGAATACCCCGACCTTTAGGTTGGGGATGAAGTGAACCCTCGCCCGTTTTTTCTGCTCTTTTATAATCGATAAAACATTGGTGACTGCTCAGGGGAAACCGAAAGCAGAGCTTCAATCGTGCAGATCAAGAAAATCTGGGCAACGAAGATTAAAATATTTCTGAAATCCGGAAAACCGGGCGTGCGGCCCCGAA
>JBFESM010000218.1:0-3212 GCA_041548445.1 Methanothrix sp.
GGTCGAGCCGCCGTTCCCTCGGGCGCCTCGACGGGGACCCACGAGGCGTTGGAACTCCGAGACGGCGACGACCGGTACAATGGAAAGGGCGTCCTCCGGGCGGTGAAGAACGTCAACGAGATCATCGGGCCGAAGCTGATCGAGTCCGGGATCACCGCCCTCGAACAGAGGGCCGTCGACAACTTCATGCTGGAGCTGGACGGAACGCCCCTCAAGTCGAACCTCGGCGCCAACGCAATCCTGGGCGTTTCTTTGGGCGTCGCCAAGGCCGCGGCCGACGAGCTCGGCATTCCGCTTTACCAGTACCTTGGCGGCGTCAACACGACGACGCTTCCTGTCCCTTCCTTAAACGTCCTGAACGGCGGCCAGCACGCCGGAAACGACCTTGCGATTCAGGAGTTCATGATCCTGCCGAAGGGAGCGAGCTGCTTCTCCGAGGGCCTGCGGATGGCGGCCGAGACCTACCACGCCCTCGGCAATATCCTCAAGGGAAGGTACGGCGCCGGAGCCACCAACGTCGGCTTTGAGGGAGGCTACGCCCCGCCCCTCAACAAAACCTGCGACGCCCTCGACTCATTGATGAGCGCTCTGGACGTTACCGGCTACGAGAAGGAGATCGGCATCGGGATGGACGCTGCCGCCTCCAGTTTCTACAAGAACGGCACCTACGTCGTCGACGGCAAGAAGCTCTCCAGCGGCGAGATGGTCGACTTTTACGCAGACCTCGTCGCAACCTACCCCATAATCGCCATCGAGGATCCCTTCGAAGAGGAGGGGTACGAGGCGTTCGCGGCCCTGACCGCGAGGCTCCCCGGTACGATCATCGTCGGCGACGACCTCTACGTCACCAACGTCGAGAGGCTGGCCAAAGGCATCGAGATGAAGGCGACCAACGCCCTCCTCCTGAAGCTTAACCAGATCGGCTCCGTCTCCGAGTCCTTCGATGCCGCGAGGATGGCCTTCAGAAACGGCTTCAAGGTTATGGCAAGCCACAGGTCCGCCGAGACCGAGGACTCGGCCCTTGCCGACGTGACGGTGGCCCTGGGCGCCGAGATGCTCAAGACCGGAGCCCCCGCTCGAAGCGAGAGGAACGCCAAGTACAACCAGCTCCTCCGGATCGAGGAAGAGCTCGGATCTGCCGCCACCTACGCCCAGATCTGAGGTGCGGCAGGCTCGAAAGGTCTATAATCGAATATCGACAAAGGGCCGGAATATGGAATACTCGTTCAAAAGGGGCTTTCGGCCCGAGCTTGAGAGGATCAAAACGGCCCTGGAGGAGGAGTTTCCCACCGAGATCCGAGAGGAGGGTGGGAAGCTCTTTCTCAGCTACAGCGCCCTCAAGTCCATAGAGGTCTGGATCGAGGGAAAGAAGATGCTCGTCACCACCGAGCCCTCAGGCGAGGTTGGCGACGAGGAGATCCTCGACACCAACAAGAGGTTTCGAAACTTCCTGGAGAAGGCCACCGGCTACACCGCAAAGCAGAGGCTAAAGCAGGCGAAAAAAGAAGCGAGCAAGGGTTAGAAACCGTTTTTTCCCGCGCACCCTTCTCATTCGGCCTTCGCCGCCGTCCGGCTTTTGCCCCGGCCCGTTCATATCCAGACCTTTCTTTAGCAGACTCTGAGCCTTCCTGCCACGAACTCCTCGACCAGATCTTTGATCCCCTCCAGATGCCAGTCGATGACGGCCTCGATCCTCTTCTCTTCGCCCTCGCCCGGCCGCAGCTCGCCTCTTATCTCCACGGCTCTGAGGAGGGGCTCGGTGAGGGGCGCGCCGATTCTGCTAACCAGGGTGACGTAAGCCTCTTTCACGCCTTCGAGTTCGGCGATCTCTCTCGCGGCCCTCGATGCGACGACGTTGTATATCTTGCCGACGTGGTTGACGGGATTCTTTCCTGCGATCGCCTCTATCGACATCGGCCGCATGGGGGTTATGAGACCGCTCCCCCGGTTTCCCCTCCCGGTGGCGCCGTCGTCTCCCATCTCGATGGAGCTACCCGTCAGGGTGAGAAAGATGTTTTTGTCGCCGTCGGCTGCGTTCACGGCGACCTTCGCATCATTCGTCTCGAGAATCGTCTCGCGAACCTTCGCCTTGACCTCCAGGTAATCCTCCATCGAGAAGACGAACTTGGAGACGATCGCCGCCGCAGCCACCAGGTTCAGTCTATCGCCGATCCGGACCGCCATGACCTTGGTGTCCTCGCCCACGCCCCTCACCTTTCTGATCCTCTTCTCCAAGTCCAGGACCTGCTCTTCGGTGGGGTTTAAAGGCGCAAACCCGACCCCTATCGAGGTGTCGTTCGCCCCTCTTTTCATGAGGCTTCTCAGCTCCGGTGACCCCTCCCTCACCCTGGAATCCACCCTGTACTCCTTGAGATTTTTGACCGATTTTTCGAGATGGTCGAAGGCCACCTGCTGAATTACGGCGTCCAAATCCTGGCTCTCGAGCGCCGTCGCCCTTCCTCCCACGATCACAGTCGGCGGCTCCAGCACCCGCCCGCCACCGAACCGAACCTCCGTCCTCCCGGCGGTTATCAGGACCTTGTCGACATTGTGGTGGAGGATCTCTCCGAACTCCTCGAGATAGAATCTGGATAGCTCCATCGAGATCGCCTCGGATATCCCGTCCGCCAGCGTATCAGGATGGCCCATGCCCTTTCGTTCCACCACCTCAAAGGGCAGGGGTCTGTACTTCAGAAACTCGATCATCAAAACACCCGAATATCTACTGAATCTTTGAATTGATATTTTGATCGGTTCCGCCGAAAGAGCGTCAATTAAATACGCTAAATCACGTTAGGATCTGGGACCAAACGTCGATCGGTCTTACTGCAGAATTTAGATAACGCAGCGATTATTAACTGTTAGGATCTCATAATTGAGAGCCATCGCACTACGGGGCTCGATGGGGGGTGGAGATCCTCTTCAAGGAACTCAAGAGCAAGTACGCGCTGGATGTGGTTCCGATGTCCAATCCACAGATAGTTGCATTGGTCATCGGTTAAGCCCACCACTCCTCGGTAAAGCGCTTTCTAGCTACATGCGGATCTACCGCCTCACTAATACTAAATTATAAAGATGTTTTTAAGGAAGTTTCTAATCCAATATAACGAAGGATGCTTGCCAGTATAGAGCCTGCGTTTTCAGTGAAGATATTGTTCCATCTAAGGGTGGTAAATCTTGCCATCTTTGCCTCGGGATTTAAGGCCCGCACA
>JBFESM010000219.1:0-3196 GCA_041548445.1 Methanothrix sp.
GATCAGCCGGTCGTACTCCCTTTTTTCCATGCTCGGGATCTTAACAACATCCAAGGCAATCTCCTCATAATAAATTTATGAGCGAATCCTATTTAAAACTACCAGAAAACAGAGAAGTCTGGCGGCTACGAGGCCTGATCGAAGAAATAAAAAAAATCTTAATCCAGATTTTGCGCAAGGAAGATCAGGGGGTCATGGGCCCAAAATCTTCTCATTTATGAGGGACTTGATGGCCTCTTCCGCCTCGGGATTGTGCTTGGGCTTGTTGTACATGGTGCACCTCGCGGGCATAGGTATCAATCCCTCGTCCAGAAGGGTGTAGTGGACCTCCTCGAGATTCATTTCGCCCTCGGCATACTTTTTCAATATCGAGGCCGCCTCAGTCCGCTCCTTCTCTTTCAGGCTCTCAAACTTCGCCACCAGCTGCTCGATCTGTTCCATCAAGGTTAACGCCTCGCATAAGATCAAGGCCAGATGGGATATAGATCTTGCTGGAAACCCCACACCATAAATATGATCGAAGCGAACCACCGTGGGCATACTGCCCACCTTAGGAGATCAAAATGACCCAAACGCCAAAATCTGCTGTCGGGATAGACGACATCGCAGTTTCCGTGCCGAAGCTCTTCATATCGACCCTGGACGAGTTCGCGAGGGCGAGGGGGATAGAGCCTGCGAAGCTCGCCCGGGGCATCGGCGTCGAGAAGATGGCGGTCCCCGATGCCCATGAGGACGCCGCCACCATGGCCGCATCTTCGGTCCTCGAGCTGATGCGAAAAAACGATCTGTTGCCTGAGGAGGTCGGCAGGATCTATATCGGGACCGAGTCCGGCGTCGACGAGGCGAAAGCGATCGGGACCTACGTCATCGGGATGCTGGAACGGGTTTACGGCCCGGGGTCCTTCCAGGAGTGCTCCACCGTCGAGTTCAAGTCGGCCTGCATAGCAGCGACCCACGCCCTCGAGAACGCTGCATACTGGCTGAGGGCGGAGGAGGACGAGAACGATTTCAGCGGTGCAGACGGCGGATCCGGCCAGAGCCGTGGCAGGGTGGGGATCGTGGTGGCGACGGACATCGCTCGGTACGGGCTGAACTCTCCGGGCGAGTACACCCAGGGCGCAGGCTCCGTCGCCCTCCTGGTCAAGAGAGATCCGAGGCTTCTGGCCCTCGATCCGGTCATGGGGGTCTTCACCAGGGACGAGAACGACTTTTTCAGGCCGATCGGGATGAAGTGCGCCGTGGTGAACGGAAAGTACAGCAACCTCTGCTACCTTGCGGCGATGGACGGCGCCTTTTACTCCTATAAGAAGAGGGCTCTTGGCCGCGGGATGATACGCATTGAGGACGGCCAATGCGCAACAGACCACCTCTCCAGCATCATATTCCACATCCCCTACCCTCGGATGGCAGAGTACGCGGCAGCCTCGATATTCAGGCGGGAGTGGAGGGATCTTCCAAGGTGGCGAGATGTCGAAGAGGAGATCGGACCAGAGCCGAGGTGCGAGGAGTTTGAGGGCCAGAAGGAGTACCTTTCGGCCGAGGGCGATTACAAGAGAAGGTTCTCAAAGTCGGCAAAGTTCCTGGAAGCCTACGAAAAGAAGGTCAGACCCTCGACCCTCATATCGTCTGTGGTCGGAAACATTTACACCGGCTCGATATACCTGGGCCTTGCGAGCCTTCTGGAGCAGAACCTCCTGGTTCCGGGCGAGAGGGTGGGCCTCGGATCCTACGGAAGCGGCTGCTCTGCGGCCTTCTTCTCGGGGACTGTCCAGCCCGGGGTCGAATCGATGCCCAAGGGTGGCCTTTTGAAGAGGCTCAATGGGCGGGTCGAGATAGGCCTCGATGACTACCAGCTCCTCCACGATGGGAAGCGGCGCGAGAGCGTGATCCCCCCATCGGGAGAGTTCGCCCTCCTTGAGATTGACCGGGACGGTTACAGGCGCTACGATTTCGTGGGCTGAAGGGTCGAGGCCGCTTACAGACGGATGGCGGCCAATTTCAAATATTTCATATAGGTCCATCGACCATCGGGATTAGGGAGGAAAGAACGTGCCAGAATCGCTCGCCTCTTCGGGTCGACGAGATTTGGGGCTCGCAGCCCTGATCGTGATAGCTGGATTTTTGATCTTCGGCTGGACCATCTTTTCGGCGATCTCGGGGATCGGCGACGATTTCATCCAGATGACGGCGCCGGGAACGAAGGACCTCGAACTCCAGGTGGTCGGCGAGTACACCATCTTCTACGAGAACCTGAGCGTCGTCGGTGGCCGGCTATACTCCACAGGAGATGCGGTCCCCTCGGGGCTTGAGATCGAGGTTGTGGACCTCTCCTCCGGCGAAAAGGTGGATCTTCGTTCACCAAAAGGAAGCTCCAGTTACAGTTTCGGTGGCCGCTCGGGCAGGTCGATCGCTGCTTTTGCCATCGATCATCCCGGCGTTTACAGGATGACGGCGTGGTATTCCCCAGGAAGAGAGGGTCCCGAGGTGGTCCTGGCGATCGGCCACGGATTCTTTGAGAAGGCGATATCGGCGGTTCTGGTCTCCATCGCCGCCCTCTTCGGCTCGATCATCATCGCAGCCGCCATCGTGATCTCGACCCAGAGGAAGAGAAATAAGGAAGAGGATCGGCTCCGAGAGGAAGAGCGCCTGATTCGGGGGAGGGTGAGCTGAAGATGGGAGGTTTGAAGAGTTGAAGGCCGATGAAACGCCAGCCATCGTCCTGGTGGCCTATGGAAGCCTCGACGCCGAGGCGATGAAGACCTACAGGAATATTAGAACCGTCTACAAACGCCAGTTTCCGGGGTCGAAGGTCGTGATCGCCTTCACCTCCGACTTCATCAGGCGAAAGCTAGCGCAGAACGAGGGAGTCTATGTCCACAACCCCCTGACGGCTCTGGCGGAGCTTCACGACGAGGGGCACACTGAAGTGGCCGTCCAGTCGCTCCACGTCGCCCCGGGGTCCGAGTTTCACCAGGCTGCAGCCCTCGTCTCGGCCCTCAGGGGCGTTCGGGGAAAGTTCGGGTTTCGAAATTTGGAGATGGGCTTGCCGCTCCTCGCTTCCGGCAGGGATTTCGAGGCGGTATCCAAAGCTCTGGCCCCGGAGTTCGATAGGTTCACCATCGACGGCGTTGTCAAAAACAGCCCTCGGTACACGGAGGAGACGGCCGTCGTCCTGATGGGCCACGGGACCGACCAC
>JBFESM010000220.1:0-3169 GCA_041548445.1 Methanothrix sp.
ACGCCCTGCACAGAGGACGTCTTGCGATCCTTGAATACATCACGGTCTGGAGTATAGATTCGTACAGCTATTCCCCCTTCGTTTTGCACGTTAAACATTCCAGTAATTTCAGCGATATTTTTCTTTTCAAGATACAGGTAGACCGAATCGTATCTTGCGCTGTAGCCGGTGTAAATCTCCCCTGCAGTGTAGCTGGAAAATGCGCAGGCAATCCGCTGCTCATCGCAGACGAGGCAGATTTCTTGGGCGAGCTCCATGGGGCTTTCGGCTGCTACCCGAACCTCCTGGGCAAAGAGCTGCTCGAACGGGCGCTCCCATGCTATGCCGTTGAGAAGCTTGTTGATGTCAGCGATCTTTACAAGTCCTCTGTCGGATGATACGATCCCCTTTGACATGAGAGCCTTCACCGTTGCATGTGTCCAGCCGTACGAGACGCCAGACCGGATTGCAAGCTGCCTGATGGAAGTCTCCTTTATTTTGAGAAAATGTGAGATGGCTTGCCAGGACTTGGGGGATGTGAGCTTCGCCGGCAAGGCGCTGGACTTGTCGCGGGATTCTTCCAGGTTCACATCAGCTGGCAGCTTGATGAATCGTATACCGGTCTTTCTTGCGGCTTCTGCAGCTTCCGGTGCTATCCGTTTTCCTACAATGACGAATTCGATGTTGTATGCGCTGATCTTATCGGCATTTAGGAGAAGTTTTAGCAGCCCAAGCTGTGAGAGGGCTTCAAGGCGCACGATCCGTTTGATTTCGACAACGTACGTTTTGTCGCCGTCTTCGATGATCAGGTCAAACCGAATGGGGTAATCGTCGCTGAGCTTACCCTCCCGCTTTATCAATGCGTTATCGCTGAGTTCAAGTTCTCTGCGAAGCAACGCGATCAATTCAGAGTCGTAGGGAGAGATCGTCTTCATGAGTGGTATCACCATTTACTGATAGCTATATAAAGTTATCAGTGATATCCTATATCAGTTTTTTGTGATAGGTTATAATGGTATCAGTGATCGCTCATTCGGGTCCGGGATATACAAACGCAGGCCGGTTTCCCATTGAGCTGTTTGATCGGAGTCCTGGGGGCGGCGGGAAGGTCGCACGTTTCGTGCCGGAGAAGCTCCGCCTAAAGCCGAGGCCACCGCCACATGTTGCGCTATCTGCTTCCGTCCTCCCTTCTCTGGTACCACGGCTACGGCGTCCATCTCCACTAGGAACACCAGGCGCGCGAGCTCGATGGCGATGGGGGCGGGTTGGGCCGCTGGCCCCAGGCCCTCTGGAACGCCTCGAAGGCTGGCTGGAGGGGCTGTCCGGCGACCGCGTAAACGTTCCACTTGACGACGTCCGCAAGGTCTGCGCTTCTGGCCTGCGGCTGGTCCTCCGGGTCGAAACAAGGATATTCATATCTTGAACAAGATAAAGAGACCCATGTACATACCGATCGTCCTCGGGACCGCCCGGGAGGGACGCGAGTCCGAGAAGGTCGCCCGGTTCATGTTGGAGAAGGCGCTGGAGTTCGGGCTCGATAGCGAGATCATCGACGTCCGCGACTATCGGCTCCCGGCGACCGACAACACCAAGACCTCCGACCAGGCGAAGTGGCTGATGGAGCGGGTCCTGAGGGCCGACGGCCTCGTCATCGTCTCGCCGGAGTACAACCACGGCTACCCCGGCGAGCTGAAGATGATGCTGGACATGCTCTACGAGGAGTACTTCGGAAAGCCCGTCGGGATCTGCGGCGTCTCCTCCGGGGTCTTCGGGGGCGCCCGGATGATCGAGCATCTCGTCGCGACCTGCGTCCGCTTCCACATGCTGCCCTCGGGCGAGGTACTCTACTTTCCTCGGGTCCAGGACCTCTTCGACGAGAACGGTGCGATAAAGAAGGAATCCTATCACGAGAGGACAAGAAAGTTCTTCACCGTTCTGACCGGTTATGCCGAGGCCCTAAGGTGCGGCAAAGATGCCGAATCCTGAGGTCCGTTGTCTCATCTTAACCAAAAATCGTGGAAGATTTATACTTCCGCATTCGCGATGGATGGAGAGATGGACTATCTTCCAACGGGTTGGCGATATAACTTCGCGGGGCGAGATCTGCCCTGAATTCGGCGTTTATAGGGGCCAAAGCCCCATATTTTCTGTCTTTTTCCGCAGCTTTAAATAGAAAGAAGAGTTGGGAACTGGTCTTTGGTAAGAACATCGGATACTGAAAGAACTTAGTATATAATTTTAGTCGAATGAGCCGAAGGTGTTAATAACGTTTGAGCCCTTACTAGCCAGGTTGAAGATCATGCCATATGGGGGTATAACAAGTTTGTCGCGCCTTTTGCTTTGCCCTTGTTTCATCGGGGGGATTCGTCTTTGAGTCGGAGGGTTAACGGACATAAAACGCAGCAGATAACGCTGGAGGGCGTCTCCTTATCGGAGATGCCGATGGTCAGGACCACCGACGGCCACCTGATGAGGTGGAACAAGGAGGCCGTGATGAACCAGCTCCTCAGGGAGACGAAGCTCTCAGAGCAGTTCTATCGGATCCCCGGCATCTCCGAAGAAGAGGCAAGAGAGATCGCCCGGGAGGTGGAGCGGAGGATCAGGTGGATGGACGTCAAGTTCCTCTCAGGTCCCCTGGTGAGAGAGATCGTGAACGTGATCCTCCTTGAAAGACACCACCTGGAGTGGAGGAACATCTGCACGAGAGCCGGAACCCCCGTCTACGACGCCCACCTCATCGACGTCGGCTCGGGCTTTGAGGCCCACGAGAACGCGAACCTACAGGAGAATGCTGAGACGAGCCACAAGAAGAAGGCCGACAAGATCTCAAAAGAGCAGTACCTCCTCCTCATCCCGCCTTACCTCTCAGACCAACACCTGGCCGGCAACCTCCACATCCACGACCTGGAGTACTTCGGCACACGCCCATTCTGCCAGGACTGGGACCTTCGCTACTTCTTCTACTATGGCCTCATGCCCGACGGCTCGGGGACCAAGGCGAGCGTCGCGGGCCCCGCGAAAAAGCCGGAGGTTGCGATGCTCCACGCCGTAAAGGCGCTGGCTTCGGCCCAGACCAACTTCGCCGGAGGCCAGGGGTTCTACAACTTCCTCACCTTCCTCGCCCCTTACCTCGAGGGGCTCGATTACGATGGAATCTGCCAGCTGATGCAGATGTTCGTCTACGAGATGA
>JBFESM010000221.1:0-3166 GCA_041548445.1 Methanothrix sp.
AGGCCCCATCCGGACCGCCGAGGTGGTGGGCCTCTTCGACCGGTTATGCTACTACTCCCGAAAGTTTCCCGTAAGGGCTTTGGAGCTTGAACCCGGCGACGTTGTGAGGATGGACGGATACGAGGTTGAGGCCCTCAGGACCAAACACAGCGTCCCTAGCCTCGGGTACCGTCTCCGAGAAGATCCAAGGCCTGGTCGGTTCAACCGCGCCAGGGCGATGGAGCTTGGCGTCCCGCCTGGCCCCCTTTTTGGAAGACTCCAGCGGGGCGAGACGGTGGAGGTCGAGGGAAGGCTCGTCAGGCCCGAGGACGTGATGGGCCCTGCCAGGCCCGGAAGAAAGGTGGTCTATACAGGGGACTCAAGGCCCACGCCGGAGATCGAGGAGGCGAGCAGAGAGGCAGACCTTCTCATCCACGACGGGTCCCTCGACGACGAGATGGCTGACTGGGCTATGGAAACGATGCACAGCACCGCCGGTGAGGCGGCCGAGCTTGCTTGCAGAGCAGGAGCAAGAAAGCTCGTTTTGACCCACATAAGCTCCCGGTACTCCGACGACGTCGGCCCCCTTCTCGTCGACGCCCGCCGCCACTTTCAAGATGTCCTGGTGGCAGAAGACCTGATGAAGATCGATGTCAAGCTTAGAGACGGCTGAGAGACCGCTGAAAAAAGGGTATGCTGGCTGCTTGGCCCTCACTCTTCCTGATCCTCGGCGGCCCGCCTCATCATCTTCTCTCTCTCCACTTCCATCGTCTTCCTCAGCTCCTCGGCCATCTCGTCGTCCCTGCCGACGAGGGCGTTTTCTAGAGAGACGGCCATGCTCTCCATGGCGTACCTGACTCGGCCCAAGTCCATCTTCCTGCTCTCTGACCTGATCCCGGCCTCGAGGAGATGGTCGATCTGGTCCTGAGGAAGTCCAAGGGCCTGGCCAGCGCTGACGGCTCTCTCGTACTTCTCCGTGGAGACGTAGTAATCAAGCCCCTCCTTGTAGAGGCTCTTTGACTCCTCATTCCTTCCGGCCTTCTTGGCGATGAGGGCGGCCCAAAGAAAGTCGCCTTCATCGACGGCGATCTTCATCGCCCGGTCGATCCGGTCCGAATCTCTCGCCAGGGCTATGGCAAGCTCCGTCTCGCCAGCGCCGAGCAAGAGGTCAATCCCAGGGTCCACCAGCTCGTCATTCAGGTTCCTCAAGTTCTCGGTCAGGTAGAGGACCTGATATTCTCGGCTCATCTTCCAAAAATCTGCGCTTGATATCTCGGTCAATGTCATCACCAGTTCCTCACAGGAGAAGCTCGGATATCTCCGAAAAGTCCACCCTAGCGGTGTTGTCGATCGTCAGAGGGGTGATGGAGATCTTGCCTTCCTGGTAGACGGCCCGAACGTCGGTTCCCTCCTTCTCGGTGCAGACCAGGTCGCCGTCGATCCAGTAGTAGGGCCTGCCCCGTGGGTCCGCCCGCTCCTGGACCGCGGTCTTGAATATCTTCCGTGCGAGCCTTGTGACCACCACCTCTGTATCCTCGGTGGCGTTCACGGGGACGTTGAGGTTCAGTATGTCCACCCCCGGTGGCAGTCCCTTCTCCAGGACGTTCTTTGCCACCCGCCGGACGAGGTCGCTGGCGACGTCGAACTGGTAGGCCTGGTCGTTTCGATTGTCGAACTTGTCCCCCTGGTCGACGACCTGGATCGAGGCTGTGATCGCCGGGACCCCGTAGCTTGCAGCCTCCAGGGCCGCGCCGATCGTCCCGCTGGTGGTGACGGTATCGGTGCTGATGTTCTCGCCGATGTTTATCCCCGAGACGGCAAGATCCGGAAGCTCGCCTTTCATCAGCCAGAATATCCCCATGATCACAGAGTCTGTGGGCGTTCCGGAGACCTCGTAAGCCTCGACGCCGTCGAGATTCACCCTATTATACCTCAGGGGCTCGAAGATCGATATCGAACGACCGACACCGGACCTCTGGCCAGAGGGGGCCGCCACCAATAGCTCGCCCAGGCCCGCAACCCCCCGGACCGCCGCCCTGATCCCCGCAGAGTAGACTCCATCGTCGTTGGTAACCAGTATACGGTACATCGCTTATCTTATCGGGGATGGGGGTATAAAAATGGAGCGACCTCGCCGATCGGCGGACGATCTCTTTTCGATACGAAGTTCAAGCCAGTCGCCGGAGTCGGGTTAAGATTCCGGGTTCAGCTTTGAATAGACCTCTGTGATCCCCAGAAGTGCCTTGTACCCTTTCTCGGTTATCATGTAGTCTCCCCTCTCGTGCTGCTGGAGGATCATCCCGGAGTCGAGGAGCTTCTGGAGGTGGAAGAGGAGGTTTCCGCCCCGAAGGCCCGTCAGCTCCGAGAGGGATGAGAAGGATTTAGTCTCGCCTGCCAGGCCTTTCAAGATCTGGAGCCTCTGCTTGCTGTTCAGGGGCTCCAGGATCTCTTTTACGACGACCTCCACCGGCAAGTCCTCTGACTCTCGCCTTTTCTCGTCCTTCGTCTCGTATATCCGCATCGAGCGGAGCAGGTCGATCTGCTTCTCCTGGAGCTTTGACGCCTCAGCAAAGCACCTGTCGCACTGGTCATAAGGAGCTTTGGATCGCATCTCCTCCAGCCTGAACCTGAACTCCTCTATCGTCTCCTCACTGGCGGCACCGTCCCCGTCCCGGATGAGGCTCGCGCTCTCCTTCAGAAGTCCATGGAAACGGGTCTTGCAGGCCTCTTTCATATCGCAGCCCTCGACCATATTCTCCCGCAGCCCTTCCTCGACCTCATCCTCCACGTGACGGACCAGGACCTCCGAGAAGCTCCTCCTGAAGTCGGACAGTATGGATTCTAGGTGCTCCTTGTTCGAGTGCTCCATGAACCGCTTCAGATCGTCGTGCATCTCCCGAAGCTCAGATCTGATCTCGAGGATCTCCCTTTGGAAAGGCTCTTCCAGAACTTCCATGCGAGAGCTCTATGGTGTCAAACGTAAAAAGGTTTTCGCTATATATCCCAAGGTCATTTTTGTGTATCTGGTTGTAGTTGGTACAGTCTGATGACGCCAAAGTATATATCCATACCTGTACTATTAGATGTCAAGGTGAAAAATATGAGCATCAAAGAGGAGATACACGCGCAGATCGCCGGGGCCCTTAAGGGCGCAAAGTTTCCGATAAAAACCCCAGAGGAGCTTCTG
>JBFESM010000222.1:0-3091 GCA_041548445.1 Methanothrix sp.
CGAGAAGGCCAGCCTCGTCGAGCCCCAGCCGGTTCATCCGAGCGAGGTCGAGGAGCCTTCCGTAGAACTCGGGGACGGGCTCGACGTATCCTGCGATCGGCTCAGGCTCCTCGGGCGGAAGGGCGATGGCCCTCAGGGTGTAGCTCTGCTTTGCGTAGAGGATCGTGTCGTGTCGAAGCTCTGCCCAGGAGGCGAGAGCCGTCGTCAGCTCCTTGTCCTGCCAGGCGTTCGTCTGCATGAAGGCGGGGCACCCGGGACCTGGCGTTTCGATGAGGGGCTGGAGGGCATAGAGCCATGCCCAATAAAGATTCTTCTGCCAGTCCTCATCGCTGAAGGAGTTGAACTCCTCTTCGAGCTCGGCCTGCTGGGACGAGTAGTTCTGGTAGCTCGAATCGTTCAATGCTTTCAGGATCTCGTCCGCCCGCTTGGAGCCAAGGATCGCCATCACGTCGAGGCCTCTTGGGAAGTGGCGGCCGTAAGCCCCTCGAGTGAAGACGTCGTCTTCACCCTTGCCGGAATAGCCGCCGACGTTGGGGATCACCAGGTTCTGGAATATGTAAGAGTCGGGAACGAACCTCTGGCCCATGAACCTGAAGCCGGCGGTCGCCGCCAGGCACTCGTCAGCCTGCTCCGGCGAAAAGGGCGGCTCTGCAGCGCAGGCCGGGGAATCGACGCCCGTTCCGCCGTAGATCGAGGGAAGCCTCTTTTCCGCCAGCTCTGCCTTGAGTAGGTCGAGATCCGAGTCCGAAAAGTCCCGAACCGGGACAGATTCCTCGAAGACGGCGTTTATGGCGTCGTTGTACTCGTAGGGTCCGAGGTCGTCAGAGTAGCCGACGTAGAAGGATGTGACGTTGTAGATCCGGTCCCACTTATCTTTCGAGTCGGGATCGTCGAGGAGGTTATTGGCGATCATGCTCGCGCCCAGGGTCTGAATTCTCGCCTCCTTCTCGGAGACGATGCAGTCGCCGTCGCATCCCTTCAAAAGGAAGCTCATCCTCCCGTACCACATCATCGCCTTGAAGTAGTTCTTCAGCCGCTCAGATCGGGTGTAGTGGCCCCGGGGCCGGTACTGGGAGTAGTCCTCATCGTAGCCGAAGATCGGCGACTTGGCAAATCCGGCCCGGCCCTCGATCAGGGCCAGCTCCGCCTCGACCTCGTCCTTCACCAGGGCTGGGACCTCGAAGCTCCTCTCCTCCAGCTCTTCGGTCGTGAAGTAGGGGTAGGACCCCTCGAAGCTACGCTCGTCGCACTCCCGACTGCTTCCCTGGCAGAGTTGGTCCGACTTCGGTTCAAGAAGGCTCAGGGCCACCGAGAAGAAGGCGACGTTCCTTTTCGCGGCCTCCTTCGCCTCGCCGGAAGAGGCGTTGTAGTCCGCCTCGGACTTTGCCAGCATCAATTCACTGATCATCCAGAGGTCGTCGTAAAAGTGCTCTTCCTCGATCCCCCTCAAGGTCTCGTCGAACTGGATGTGGTAGATGTGGAGGAGCGAGTCGGAGGTGACGAATATCGGAACCTCAAGGTTCTTGAGAAGCTTGTAGGGCGCGGTGATCTCTTCCCGGTTCGGCGAAAAGGGGTCTATTATCACCACAAACCCATTCATTTCCAGCCGCTCAATGGCGTCCTCGCCGAGCGGCATCTTAGAAGTGAAATTTTTATAATTATCGATATCTTCCGTCGATAAAGGAAGCTCAGACCTGGAAGCATTCGGCTCCATGGCTGCACCACCTCCCGCAGATAATCCAATTATCGAAATTGTGGCGATCGCGATCGCAAACCAGACTCCAAAGGCTCGCATGCCGATAACCTGAGTGGACATAAAACCCCCATTTCAGAATACAAATTCGATTCCAAATTATAAGAAGGTTTTTGAGTGCGATTTCTGAGGGCGGTAAGTCGATCTTCGGAATGAAGGACAGTATGTCACCGTGATATGCGGCGCCCCCTCGGTTTTGATCAAGGCAGGGGTTGTCGAAGAGAAGAGGGCGTCGATTCACCCCGCGGGGCGAAAGGCCTTTTGCTGTTATTAAGAGAGTATTCCGAAGTGCACATCTCTTGGTGACGACGATACCGAGAGTTCGTGTCAAAATGCCGTTTCCTACATTCGCTTAATGCCCAGTTTGAGCGAAAATAAGTGATAAAATCGAGGATAGTTACAGATTCGATAGCATTAAATGGGAATCCTCGGTCTAGTGCCATTTCAACCTAATTTTTCTAGGAAGTAATCTTTATATTATTAAACACACGGGAAGGCCGAAAGGGCGAAAAAGAGATGGGCAAAGGCGCCCGCTCAGGGCATCAGATCGGGGCCCGCCACGAACCAGACGTCATCTATCTCATAGCCTCTGACGTCACCGGGGTTGTAGTCGTTGGTGTAGTAGTAAAGGGGCCATCCTTTGTAGGTGGTCTGGGCTGCGCCGTCCTCGCGATAGATGGTGCCAAAGTCAAACCAGCTCAGCTCCAGGGGTATTATGATCTGGCCGGTGTGAAAAGGCGGCCAGTACTGAGCGCAAGTGTCGCCGCAGCTGCTCATTTCGCTATCGGGAGTGTCGTTGGCGAAGTAGTAGAGGGTCATCCCATCCTGATCCACCAGGTACTCGCCTAGGCCGTCTTTGGAGGCGAGGTCTATGGTGTTGGCTGGGGCTGCCGCTCCGAGGGTGATGATGGCCACCGACGCGATCGCCAGGGCCAGCACGGTTGTGATCTTCAATTTTATCACCGAGGCCCCTATCCTGTTCTTCAACGTTTAAAGATTCCGAGAGGCGGGCAACGGGCGGCGGACGCCTCAAAAAAATGGGGACACCTGAGCCCTTCTCATTCAGGGGGGAAGTTCTCGGGGCTGATGACGAACCAGACGCCGCCCACTCCCTGGACTTTGACGTAGCCGGGCACCTCATCCTCGAAGTAGCGGTAGAGGGGCCATCCCTTGTAGGTGGTCTGGATGGTGCCGTCGTCTCTCTCGATGCCGTTGAAGTGGGTTCGTTCCAGATCCGCGGGAACTTCGATCACGTCAGCGAAGAAGATGGGCCAAAGTTCGGCGCAGGTGACGTAACAGGCGCTCGCTCGGCTTCCCGGAACGTCTGTTGCAAAGTAG
>JBFESM010000223.1:0-3067 GCA_041548445.1 Methanothrix sp.
ATGCCATATCGTAAGATCCTCCGCTGACCCTCGGGTCCGGCGTTTCCAGAGTGTAAACGGTCACGTTCTGGCCCTGGAGATCGACCGCCGACCAGTTTCCTACCACCGCGTCGCCGTGAGACTCGACCTGCGAGATCTCAGCACTCAAGAAGATGTTGCTGAGAGATACCGGGCTCATCCGCCTCATCACATCATCGTAGACGCTGAAGATCGAAAGAAAGATCCACCCTGCCTCGGGATCGGTGCTGTTGATCATCAGGTCGCTGGAGAATATGCCTGTGGTGTTGGCATCGGCCTCAGCAGCGTATATCGAAAAATCGGACGGGATATCCGCCGAGAGGCCTCGCTCGGCGACCGTCAGCACCGTCCCCTCAAGGGCCGCGGCGTTCATCGCGGCTGCGAAAGAGAGCAGAAGCAACAGAGCTGAAACCATTGACACAAAACGTTTCATCATAAACCACCTCTGAGTCCTTTAATCTGAAGCCATTTTTATAGATTTCTTTCGCCTTCAGGTCGAGCATACGTCGATGGTGTAGCTTCGCCCGCTCTCGTAGAACTCGTTTGAAGTGCAGGTGACCCCTGAACCGTAGACCTTTATCGTATGTCGCTGGTTGCCAGAAACGATGATCGAGTAGATGCCGTCCCGCAGGTCGCCGCCCCGGCCGTCGGCGCCGACGTAAGATCCGTCGACGTAGACGCTGTATCCCTTGAGGCTGGCCGACTCGAGGGTCACCCTGGCAGATCCGTAGCTGGGCGGCTGGGGTCCCGGTCTAGGCGGCGAGACAGGCCAGGTTCCGCTTCTGACGTCCACGATCACTGCGTTGCTCATCCTGTCATCGACTGAAAAGAGGATCAAGTATCGGCCCACCTCTTCTGCGTGGAAGGTCAATTGGCTGTAGCCCGGATAGAGGGAGTACCTTCTTTGAACCATCCTGTTTGCTGGCGTTATCTCGTAGAAGTCGGCCCAGCCCCCGCCAGAGGAGTAAGCCAATAGCCTCAGATACGCGCCTTGCGGGACTATGGCGTAACCGGTCCAGCTGCTGGCGCCCAGAATCCAGAGGCTGTCGGCCCCAGCATAGGCGAGCTGATAAGAAGAGCTTGCTAGAGGCTGGCCGCCAGGTCCGCCGGCATAAACTTCCGGCACTCCTGATGCGCGGTACCTCTCGACCTCCAACCCGCCGGGAGACGTCATGGTGAAGTACTCCGAGTACCAGGAGAACTCCGAGGTTGAGGGCCAAGTCGTCTCCTCCTGGCCGTACATCTCGGGATGTCTTTCGCTTATTATCCAGGGGCCACCGAGGCCCATCTCGAAGAGACGCTCAGCCTCTCTCTCGCCGGGCTCGTATTCGAGCTGGGCGGAGGAGAGGACGATCATGGCAAGGAGGAGGAAGACCATCGCCAAAGGTCCGCGTTTTGTGGCGAAATTCCGCTGAACGCCTCTTTTGGCAGATCTTCCAACCTTGCCTACTTTTAGTCCGTCAATTTCAAACATCAAACCCACTCCACAATGTTGGCCGTTTATGGCCACACCCACATCGACTAGATTAGCCTGGGAAAATATTTAAGAATAGCGCGTTCGGTTTGGGGGCTTCCGCACTTATATAGGGTTAGGGCTTCCGACTACGAGCTGATGCTTCCTGTTCAAGGTCATGACGTCGAGGGCTAGCTCCTCGCCCGTCGCTGGGAGGAGCGAGCCTAGCTGAGGTGTCCACGAAGGGCAGAAAAAAGAATCTGTGTTCTCTACTTATCCAATTCCCCTACCACTTCCCGCAGAGTCCCGGCCTCGGTCTTGACCGTCTCGACCCCGGCCTCGGCGAGGGCGTAGCCGGGACCCTTGCCCTCAAGACTCTCGCCCGCCACGACGACGTCGGGCTTGCGAGAGAGGAGGAACCCGGTGACCTTCAGCCCCTTCCCCTTCTCCATATCCTTGTAGGGGTTGGCGAGGATCATCTGCCCCTCGACCCGCTTTTCTTTCAGGTTGAAGTCGACGAGGCCGAAGTAGGGCGACTCGCCGAAGTGAGAGCTTACCTTTCCTTCCAGGTCAGCCAGGGCCACTGCGTACCGCAGATGGGTTTTGGGCCTCGGCTCATAGTGGATCAAAACCCGGTCGACGTTGGGAACCACCTCTCTTATGTCCCGCTCGATCCTCTGGCTTGCAAGGTGCGCCCGGGCGAGGTCGGTGATCCTGAAGGCGACCTTCGCCTCGACGAATAGGTAGCGCCCCGAGTTTCTGCCCGTCAGCTCCTCCACGGCCGAGACTTCGGGGTTGGCCTCTATCGCGGCTTCTATCTTCTTCAGGGTGGCCAGATCGATGGAGGCGTCCAAAAGGACCCTCATCCCCGAGACGAGGATCTCCCATCCGGCCTTGACGATGAGGACGGCGATTACGGCCGCTGCGGTCCTGTCGAGAGGGAGGCCGAAGAACTGGCCCGCCAGGGCGGCGAAGACGACGAGCTCGGTGAGAACGTCGGCCCGAAACTGCCGGCCGTCGGCGACGAGGCTCGGGGAGTTGAACTTCTTTCCGACTTTCATCTCGTAGGTGCCGAAGAGAAGGGGGACGGGAACGATCGCCGCCACCGCCACCAGAACCCAGCCGCTGTAGGGAACGTGCGATGAGGCTCCGACCGCAGCCTCCACAGCGATCTCGTAGGCGGTGAGAAAGAGGAGTAGCGAGATGATCACGGCGACCAGGTTCTCCACCTTGTAGAGGCCGTAGGGAAAGCCTTTGCTCTTCCTCCCGGATATGAAGATGCCGAGGATCAGGGCGGTTGAGCCGAAGACGTCCACCAGGGAATGGACGGCGTCCGCCCGGAGGGCTAGACTTCCTGAGATGTACGAGAGGGAGAGCTTGATCCCGACGAGGGAGAGGTTCACCAGGAGGGAGAGGAGGGCGAGCCTCGATACAGGGTCCATCTTTTTTTCTTTTCCACCCGGCACAGCATCGCCACCAGCATCGCGAGATTCATCCATTGCTGCTTTTGGTTCTCTTTCGCTCTCATGCGTGCCGCCTTCGCTCTTTTCGGACATGCTCAAACTTCCTGTGAAATTCCGTCTCTAAACATCTGGA
>JBFESM010000224.1:0-3054 GCA_041548445.1 Methanothrix sp.
AGTGACGATCTGACGGAGACCGAGCACGCATACGTCCGGATCGAGGGCGATGGCTCGCGGGCCCTAATCTTCGCGGCCGTCCTCGCGGCCCTCGCAGCGGCAGGTCTTGTTGTCCTTCGCCGGAAGAGGGGCAAGGTCTGATCTTCCTGGAGGGATTGGTTCGTGAAGTATGGAGAAAACTCGGAGGCTGCCTCGTTCGAGGATTACAGCATAGTTGCCCAGGGCCTTTTGAAGAGCTTCGGCAAGCTCAGGGTCCTCTCCGACCTCACGGTGAAGATCCCCCGTGGCACGACCTACTGCCTCCTAGGGCCGAACGGCTCTGGGAAGACGACCTTCATCAGAGCCGTGGCCGGGCTCCTCCGCCTGGACGGCGGCGACCTTCAGATCCTTGGGGAACCTGTCTCCAACGTCAGGAGGGTCTATCCCAGGATCGGCTACATGACCCAGCACAAGGCCCTCTACCCGGACCTCACCCTCAAAGAGAACATGGAGTTTTATGCTGGCCTCTACGGGATCGATGGGCGCCGGATGGCTGAGAGGATATCGGAGCTCCTGGATATGGTCGACCTCGCGGAGCACAGCGATAGGATCACGGGAGACCTCAGCGGCGGGATGTACCAGAGGCTATCTCTAGCCTGCACTCTGATCCACGAGCCCGACCTCCTGCTTCTCGACGAGCCGACGGTGGGGGTCGACCCGATCCTGCGGGAGGCTTTCTGGCGGTTCTTCGACGATCTGGCAGAAAAGGGCGCGACGATCCTCATCACCACCCACCTCATGGACGAGGCCGAGAGGTGCAAGATCGTCGGGTATATGCGGGCAGGAGAGATGCTGGCGGAGGGAAGCCCCGAGGAGCTGAAGCGGCTCGCGGGCCTTCGGCCTGTCTTGAAGCTCTGGGTGAAAGATCCCGAAGCTTCAGCCTCCATCCTCTCAGCCGGAGGCTTTGACGTCCGAAGAGTCGAAGACGTGCTGCAAGTGACAATTGAAGATCATCAGCGGCTAAAAGAGGTCCTGGAGCAGGTTGTGCCCCTCGACCTTCGGCTCATCGAGCCCTCCATCGGTGACGCTTTTCTGAGGCTTGCGGAAGAGGGGTCGAGATGACCGACTCGATCCTGAACGGAAAGAGGGTCCTCGTGGTGGCAAGAAGAGTCGTCCGCCAGCTGAAGCGGGACAAAAGGACGATAGGCCTCATCACCTTCGCGCCCATATTCCTGATGATCCTATTCGGCTATGCCCTCTCGGGGGAGATGAGCGGCATAAACCTCGGGATCGTCGACTTTGGCGGCCAGGATGCTTTGAGAGACCACCTCGCCTCCGTCGACGACTTCGACCTCCTTCGCCTGGGGTCTGAGTCGGACGCCGAGAAGCTGATCGTCGAAGGGAGGCTCCACGGGGCCGTGGTGATAAGAAAAGAGGTGGTCCGGATCTTGCTCGACGGATCGAGCCCCCAGATCTCAAGCTCGATCATGGCCGAGGTGAGAGGCGGCCTCCAGCCCCCGGAGTCCCTCCTGAATGGCGAAAGGGATAGAGGAGGTGTCGGCGAATACGGCGGCGTTGAAACGGGCCCCCAGGTCGTCCAGCGTTACGTCCGCGGCTACGACCTGGAGATGATGGACTCCGTCGGCCCCGCGGTCCTGGGCCTGGTGGTATTCTTCTTCACCTTCATCACCGCCGCGATCTCGTTTCTGAGAGAGCGAACACAGGGGTCGCTGGAGAAGTTCATGGTCTCGCCCCTCAGCAGGCCCGAGATGGTGGCAGGCTACCTTCTGGGGTTCAGCCTCTTCGCCCTCCTCCAGTCGGCGACCACCTTTCTCGTCGTCGTCTTCGTCTTCGGCGTTCCGATGAACGGAAACCCCCTCACCGCCTTCGCCATAATCCTGCTTCTGGGAGCGGGTGCCCTCGTCCTCGGTGCCTTCTTCTCGAACTTCGCAAAGACCGAGTTTCAGGTGGTTCAGTTCATTCCGATGGTGATTCTGCCCCAGGTCGTCCTCTCGGGGGTCTGGTGGCCCCTCCAGTCGATCCCGGCCTTCATCCGGCCGATCTCTTACATCCTCCCTCTCACCTACTCAAGCGACGCTCTCCGGGCTGTGATGCTGAAGGGGGCGGGTTTATCGGAGATCCTGGTGCCGGATCTGCTCTTTCTGGTCGGATTTTTCATCATCACTTTCGCAGCGGCGACGCTGATGCTGAAACGGGAGGTGGGGTGAGAATGTGGGGCGTTTTCACTCGCCAAGGTAGGTCATCGCGCTCTCCTCCACCCGCCACACTCCATCCTCTTTTACGAGGAGGACGAAGCGTCCGCTGCTCACGTGCCAGACGGCTATATCCTCGACGTGGACCAGGGCCTGGCTCTTTTCGGGATTGAATCCGACCCTGGAGAGGCCCAAGATCCCCTTCGCGTCGGGGTCGTCCTGCTCGTTCACAAGAACGCATCCGACGCTCAGGTTGAACCGCTCTTCGAGTGGGCGCTCCCGGGAGTTCTCGGCTTTGAAGCACTCCCATGTCTCGGGCTTGACGGCATTGATCCAGCAGCTCGTCATATCGATGATGAACTTCGGGCAGCCAGTGCGGTCCCTGATGGGGACCGGGCCGCTCGCGCTCGCTTCGGTCACGAAGACCTCCTCCACAAGGGCCGAGTAGACCTCGTACTCCTCGGCGTCGGGCCCGTCGTCGGCACGGGCGCCGTCGTCTCCAGCTGACGCTCCGGGCGTCGGGATCAGGGCCAGGGCCAAAATCAGGCACACTATAATTCTGAACTTCAAATCAGATCACTCCTCACCAACTCTACCAGGCGAACGAAAAACCTTTCGATGTATATCAATTCCGACCGAGAAGGTGGCGACCTGGGGAGACGAGAGCGGGCATCTCTCCTCAAATCTGGGCAGCCGCCTCGACGAGCTTCAGATAATGGACTTTGGGACATTGGGACGAGGTGTTTTTAATAATCAATGATCATCAATAACTATCGACGACTCGGGCCCATTCGATTCAAAGGAGGCGAAAAATCATGACGCAAGGAGAAAATGAGACCAAAGCCTGTCCCTTCGTGGCGCG
>JBFESM010000225.1:0-3009 GCA_041548445.1 Methanothrix sp.
TAATGTCCTTCAAAACCAAATTGCCCGTGGAACAGTCATCCAGACTTCACCATCATCCCCATCAGCCGCCACCCGTCGACCGTGCCGTACCCGCCACGCGCGCCCTCTCGCTCGCTGAAGGCCACCATCTCGTCGGCCTCGATCGAGGAGCCCATCATCGCGAAGGGGACGGGCTCTGCGGTGTGGGTTCTTATCGAGATTGGGGTCGGGTGGTCGGGCAGGACCATGACGCGCCACTCGTGGCCGGACTTTTCGAGACCATCGAGGACCGGGCCGACTACCCGCGCGTCGAAGCGGCGGATAGCCTCGATCTTCTTGTCGAGATCGCCATCGTGGCCCATCTCGTCGGGGGCCTCGACGTGGAGGTAGACGAAGTCGACCCGGTCGAGGGCGTCGAGGCAGGCGGCGACCTTTCCCTCGTAGTTGGTGTCGAGGACTCCGGTGGCGCCGGGAACATCGATCACCTCTAGGCCTGCATAGACCCCCATCCCCTTGAGGAGGTCGACGGCGGAGATGACGGCGCCCTCGATCCCCCAGATCTCGCGGAACCTTGGCATCGACGGGGCCTTCCCCTGCCCCCAGAGCCAGATCATGTTGGCGGGCCGCTTTCCCTCCTTCGCGCGCCGCAGGTTGATGGGGTGGCTCGTGAGGACGGGGATTGATTCGAGCATCATCTCGCGCAGCGGCGCGGAGCCATCGCTCTTCGGGAGGTATTCGTCGATCGGCTGGCCGGAGATGTCGTGGGGCGGGGTGCAGTTTGCCGCAAGGCCGTCGTTCTTCTCCTGGACCAGCAGGTTTCGATAGCTCACGCCAGGATATAGCTTTGTTTTGGGATCGGCTTCTTGGAGGGCTGCAATCAGCTCGCGCCCCTCCTCTGAGGAGATGTGGCCTGCGCTGTAGTCGACCATTATTCTCTTTTCGAGGTCGACGTTGACGAGGTTGCACCGGAAGGCGACGTCTTCGGTCCCGAGAGGGACGCCCATAGCCGCCGCTTCCAGGGGGGCGCGGCCGCTGTAGTACCTCTTCGGGTCGTAGCCCATCACTGATAGGTTCGCAACGTCGCTTCCCGGCGGCATGCCTGCGGGGACGTTACGGGCGAGGCCGCCTCTGCCAAGCCTGGCGATCCTGTCCATGTTGGGGGTATCTGCCGCCTCAAGAGGGGTCTTTCCGTCCAGCGCTTCGATGGGATGGTCCGCCATCCCATCTCCCAGAAGTATCACCAGTTTCATCGTCGTCTTCATCTCCAGGCTTTCGGCTATGATCCGATCATAAATCAGATCGTCGCGATCTTAAGAGCAGCGTCGTCCGAGTCCGTCCGTCTCCTTTTCTAGTTCTCCTCTAAAAGAAAGAGGTACCAATTCCAGCTCCCGCCGCCTTCGCATCTTCCGCCTTCTTCTTTTCCCTCGCCCGCCGTTCAGCCTCGGGCAGCTCCTCCTCTTCCCGCTTCATCTTCTCCTCCATCTCCATCCGGGCGAGGTGGTGGTTGAGGACTTTGGCGAGCCGGTTGAGCTTCTCCCTCTGGCATGTCGCGCCTCTGGTGACGCCGTAGACGATGTCGACGACGGTGCCCCTCGTCTCGATCTTGGTTTTCGGGGGCATCACAAGCCTCGTCTTGACCCCCATCTTCGCGAAGTCCTCGAAGTCGACGGGGCTCTGGCACACGATCACCGCCGGAATCTCCGCCAGGGCCAGAACGTCCTTCGCCTTGTAGACGACGTGAGACCTGATGTTCCCCAGATGGATCACTGCGATCTTGTGCCTCTCGATCTGCTCGATCTCCTTGGGGGTGAGGCCGAAGGTGGGGCCGAATCCCCTGGACGCCGATGGGAAGCTCTCTGGAACCCCCGCCCCCGCCTCCAGGACTAGGACGCTCGTCTGGATCCCCTCCCGCCGGAGGCCGTAGGTGATCTCGCAAACGGGCTTGGTTATGTGCCTTCGCCCCGGCGACATGGCGATGGCGATTACGTCTGGTCTGGAGGCCTCGGAGAGGGTTCCGCGCTGGGCGAGGCCGCCGCCCTTGGCAAGCCCCATGCTCTCTCGGCAATCCACAACCTGGGTCGTCCTGCCGATCATGAGAATTTATTCGGAGTCTAACGCTTATTAGCCTTTGCCAGCCGTTTTTTTCGATCAGGCCGCGCCCTTTAAGCCCCATGGCGCCGATTGGTTTGTATGCTCTCTTTTGTTGGCCTGGGCCTCTACGACGAGAAGGACGTCTCGGTCAGGGGCCTTGAGACGATCAAGGACGCGGACCTGATCTATGCCGAGTTCTACACTTCAAGGCTCATGGGCGTCTCGCCGGAGCGGCTCCGTGAGTTCTACGGAAAAGACGTCCAACTTTTGAGCCGGGAAGAGGTGGAGACGAGCCCCGAGGAGTGGATGAGCCATGCGAAAAAGAAGAAGGTCGCATTTCTCGTGGGAGGCGACCCCATGATCTCGACGACTCACCTCGACCTGCGGCTCCGGGCCCTCAAGATGGGGATCGAGACTCGGGTCGTCCACTCCTCTTCCATCGTCACCGCCGTCTCGGGGCTCACCGGCCTTCAGAACTATCGGTTCGGAAGGTCCACCTCGATACCCTATCCGTACGTTGCCCGGGGCAAGAGGATCGTCGCAACAAGCCCCTACGACGTCGTCGTCGAAAACCTCGAGCGTGACCTTCACACCCTCCTCTTTCTGGACATCCAGACGGATAGGTACATGACCGCCAGCGAGGGGGCAGAGCTCCTCCTGGAGATGGAGAAGCTCTCCGGGGGTGAGCGGCTCGTTTCCACCCTGGGCGTGGGCGTGGCGAGAGCCGGATCTGACGACGCCAATGTCTTGGCCGACTGGCTGCCGAGGCTTGTAGAGCACGATTTCGGGGGGCCGCTTCACATCCTCGTCGTCCCGGCGAGACTTCACTTCATGGAGGCCGAGGGACTGGTGGCCCTGGCCAGGGCCCCTGAGGAGATTCTGGAAGCGGCGGAACCCTGACCGAGAAAGCTTTAATAATACCCGGATAATCCTCCAGGA
>JBFESM010000226.1:0-2994 GCA_041548445.1 Methanothrix sp.
ATTGTCGATCTTGACTATATGGAAAAATTAATCCGCGAAAGTTTTCTCGAATTTTCATCAAAAATTACCTTTGCGAAGAGGTGGGTCGAAAAGATGCTTAGCAGCAAGAATAAGTTAGAAATGTTAGGTCTTTGACTATAAACGCCTCAAATCGTTTCATGGCGATATGTATATATACCAATTGATCGCTGCAGGCTTCAGATACAATGAGAAGATCGGCTACAGATTGGCGCGTTAAGATTCTCAGCGCCCTCTCAGACCCCACCAGGCTTGAGATCATAGAGTTCCTCGACGAAGAAGAGCGGTGCGTCTGCGAGATCGTCCCCGCCTTCGGTCGGGCGCAGTCCACCATCTCCAAGCACCTTTCCATCCTCTTCGAGGCGGGGATTTTGGAGAGGCGAATCGATGGCAAGCGAACCCTCTACAAGGTGAAAAACCCAAAGTTGTTCGATCTGCTGCGAGATGTGGATGGCCTCGCTTTGGACGAGATCTTTGAGCTGAAAAAGGCCGAAAAGATCCTGATGGGTTCTGTGAGATGATTTAGAAACTTATATGATTAGGTCGATATTAACGACGGTTTCATTTGTCAAACGTCTGAGGAAGTGATGCTTTGAATTCAGAAATCTTCCTGCCCCCGCTGGAGGCGGGCCTTGAGACTCTGATGGAGTACCTCTCGGCTCACGTCCTGACCTGTCTAATCCCGGCCTTCTTCATAGCCGGGGCGATAGTGGCCCTGCTCCAGAAAGACGTGGTCTTGAAGTACTTCGGGGCTGACGCAAAAAAGTGGCTCTGCTACAGCGTTGCTGCGACCTCAGGGACGGTTCTTGCTGTATGTAGCTGCACCATACTCCCGATGTTCGCCGGGATACATCGGAGAGGTGGTGGGATAGGCCCAGCCACAGCCTTTCTATTCTCGGGCCCTGCGATTAACCTTCTCGCCGTCATCCTGACGGCGAGGGTCCTCGGCCTGGACCTCGGCATCGCACGGATCGTGGCCGCGGTCTCGATGGCCGTCGTGATCGGGCTTGTAATGGCCGCCATCTTCGAGAGGAAAAGGTTGGTGGAGGATGATGGCACTGGAGGTACTGCCTGCGCTCCTGCACCCGTCTCTTCCGACAGGGGAATGAGCAGGCCCACTTACGTCACCCCCCTGTTCCTGGTGGTTCTGGTGGGGATACTTCTGGGTGCGACCTCGAAGATTGCGTTGTGGCCAAAAGCGGTCCTAGTATCGGTCCTGGTCCTGACATCGGCCTGGTTGCTATTGAGGTACTTCGAGGACGTAGAGAAGTCGGCCTTCTTTGGCGAGACCTGGTGGCTTGTGAAGAGAATATTTCCGCTCCTCGTGGTTGGGACCTTCATAACCGGTGTCATCGGCTACTTCCTGCCGGTGGAGCTGATAAGGTCGATCTTCGGAAGAAGCGACTTTCTCGCCTGCTTCATCGCCTCAATCATAGGGGCGCTCCTCTACATGCCGACGCTTCTCGAGGTTCCGATCGTGGGGACGTTATTTGGCTACTCCTCCGGGGTGATGGCGACGGGGCCAGCTCTGGCACTTCTGCTCGCCGGACCCTCCATGAGTCTACCGAACATGATCGTGATATGGAGGGTGATAGGGGCGAGGAAGGCCGGGGTTTACATATTTTTGGTGGTACTGCTCTCGACCCTGGCGGGGATGATCTATGGGGCGATTGTCTGAAATAATCGGCAGGCAAATTCTGAACGGCGAAAAGGAAGAAAATTTCAAGATGAGGATGAGGTGATCGAGATTATGAAGATAGAAGTTCTGGGAACCGGGTGCGCCAAGTGCAAGTCCCTTGCCAAGAACGCCGAGAAGGCGGTGGCGGAGTCGGGCGTTGAGGCAGAGATCGTGAAAGTGGAGAGCCTTCAGGAGATCATGAACCGCGGCGTCATGATGACCCCTGCCCTCTTCATCGACGGCGAAGCTGTGGCAGTGGGAAGGGCCCCCTCGGTGGCGGAGATAAAGGCGCTATTGAAGAAGTGAAAGCCGATAAACGATGGAAGAAGAGACGTGTCGCTGTGAGGGCGCCGGGGCCGAAGAGGAGAAAGAGTGCCTCTGCGGCGGCGGGAATGTCACTACGATCTTCGCCTGCCTTGCCGGGATCGGAGGTCACGTCAGCGGCATCGTCGAGTCGGCCAGGGCCGCCGACAGGATCGTGGTGGTGGACGGGTGCCATGTCAAGTGCGGAAAAAAGACCCTGGATCACGCGCCGGACTCGATCCCGACGTCGACCTTGAAATCACGGACCTCGGGATCGAGAAGAATCACGATCTCGTCGCCGACCCCAAGAATTCAAGACAGGTCGTCGAAAAGCTGAAAGAGATTGTTTAGATGGCCGCTTCCTTTCGATTTTCGAAATGAATATCCGGCAATCTCGGGGTGCAAGGCCCCGTTCTTTTTTTGTTTTTCGCGCTGCTCAGGGGTACCTCCGATGGGGCGAGACGCTGGTGAGGCTTTGCGAACTCCCTTCGCCAAAGTCGCCAAAGTATCATAAAGTTCTTAATTATGCTTCTGGATAAGATTCGCACATGGGAAGCATGCTACGCCCGACCGGGGGGGTAATGCTCATTCTGGCCCTGATGACTTCGGCGATATTGTGCGCACCAGCCATGGGTGAGGATGATAAAAACGATGCCACGTATTGGCTCAACAAAGGCAAGGCTCTCTACTCATCTGGCAAGTACAACGAGTCTATAGAAACTTATAACAGAGCGATCGAATTGGATCCTGAATATGTTGACGCCTGGAATGAAAAAGGGAATTCTTTCTACTCATCTGGCAGGTACAACGAGTCGATTGAGGCCTATGACAGAGCGATCGAACTGGACTCTGAGTGTTCTGAGGCCTGGAACAACAGAGGCAATGCCCTCTACTCGCTAGGCAAATACGATGAGGCGATCGAGGCCTATGGCAGGGCGATCGATCTGGACACAGAGCACGCTTATGCCTGGTTCGGCAAAGGCTACTCTCTTAAG
>JBFESM010000227.1:0-2983 GCA_041548445.1 Methanothrix sp.
AGCGCCCTTGAGGTGGTGATGATGGGCCGCTACGGCAAAATGGGCCTCTTCGGCCGCTACTCCTCAGAAGATCGAGACGAAGCTCTTGTGGCCCTTTCGGCGGTGAGGATGCTGGAGCATGCTGATAGAGAGATTGGATCTCTATCCGGTGGGCAGCAGCAGCGGATATTCGTCGCAAGAGCCCTCGTCTCAGAGCCCGACCTCCTCCTTCTGGATGAGCCCGCCACCGGGATCGACAGCTCTCGCCAGCGAGAGTTCTACGAGCTTCTCAGCGAGCTTAATGAGAAGATGACGATAATCATGGTCTCCCACGACATCAGCGCTGTATCGACCTACGTCAAGAAGATAGCCTGCGTCAACAGGAAGGTCTACTACCACAGCTCAAAGGAGCTGACCGCCGAGGATATCGAAAAGGCCTACGAATGCCCCGTGGAGATGATCGCCCACGGCGTCCCCCACAGGGTTCTGAGGGAGCACGACTGACGATGATCGAGATATTCCAGTACGAGTTCATGCAGAGCGCTCTAGCCGCCGGCATCATAGCCTCGGTCCTCTGCGGCGTCATAGGGATTTACGTCATCCTCAACAGGATCGTCTTCATCGGCGGGGGGATCGCCCACACCGCCTTCGGCGGGATAGGCCTCGGCTACCTCCTGGGGATGGACCCCCTCATATTTGCGGTCCTCTTCTCGGTGGCGGCGGCTCTCGGAATAGGGGCGATCAGCGACAGGTCGAAGGTCTCTGAAGATACCGCCATCGGCGTCTTCTGGGCTGCGGGAATGTCCCTTGGAATCGTCTTTGTGAGCTTGAGCCGCGGCTATGCACCAGACCTATTTGACTATTTATTCGGGAACATCCTCGCCGTATCCTGGAGCGACGTTCTGCTGATATCCGTCCTGACCCTCGGGATGCTCGTTCTGGTGGCCCTTCTTTACAAGGACCTTTTGATCCTCTCCTTCGATTCCAGCTACGGCGAGGCGGTGGGCCTTCCGACAAGAAAGCTTCGTCTCCTCCTCCTTTGCATGGTAGCCCTCAGCGTCGTGGTCCTGATAAAGATCGTGGGAATTATCCTGGTGATCGCCCTTCTCACCATCCCCGGTGCCATCGGAAGGCAGCACGCTCGAAGCCTCAAGAGGATCATGGTCCTCTCGATCCTTCTTGGCGCATCCTTCGTCCTCGTCGGCCTGACGATATCTTACGAGCTGAACATCCCCTCGGGCGCGACGATAATTCTGGCGGCGGCCGGGACCTTCTTTGCCAGCACCCTTCTGACCCGGTGAGATGAAAAATTAAACCATCTTTGCTTTGGGGTAAGACTTGTACAACAAACTTATACGCGAGGGGATACAAAGTGGCGGACCGACATGCGCCACGATCAGATCAGCTCCACCCTCTCCCTGCTCATCGCCTTCCTCCTTTTGGCCCCGTCAGCCGCCAGCCTCGCAGAGGCCGAAGGGATCCAGTTCGCCGGAGACCACTACAAGGTTCAAGGAGGGCCCAGGATCGACGTCTCCGCCGTCAATCCCGTCTTCGCCCCAGGAACCGACGGGACTCTCAGGCTGATCCTGGCCAACGACGGCGTTGTTGAACGGCTCATTCCACAAGTTGTACCCCCCGGATCGGAGAACGAGGCAGCCCAGGAGATGCTGGCGGAGTTCGGCTGCCTGGACGCATCAAACCTTAAGGCAGATCTTCGCTCCGACGGATCAATCGAGTTTCTCTCCGGACCAGTCCATCTCGACGTTCTCGGTCCTGGACAGACCGCTTCCATCGAGTTCGATCTCGGGATCGGAGAGGGCGCCGAGGGTCCGATCCCCCTCAGCCTCGATCTCGAATACGAGCACCAGGTCGACGTCAGCTTCAGCGACGGGACCGCCTCGCCCCTATACCTTCCTTCGAACCTCCAACTGGATCTCATCCTGTCAGTCGAGGGCGACCCGCCCGCCCTGGAACTGATGGGGTCAAGATCCGATCTCTCTCCCGGCGAGAAGGGTTCGATCAGCCTCATCGTCGGCAACGCCGGCAAGAGCGATGCACTCAACTGCACCGCGCGCCTGGTGGCGGCATCGCCCTTCAAGCCCCTGACAAATCGGTCTCGTCTGGGCGACATACCTCCCGGCAGAGTCGCCGTCGCCCGCTTTGACGTCTTGGTGGAGGGGTCGGCCCGGGCTCAGGAGTACAGAATCGGCTGCGAGATAAGCCACGAAGGTGGCATTGCATCTCTTTCCCTTCCCCTGGCGGTTCTTCCGCCCGAAAGGGTGCGCCTTTTGAGGATCCCCCTCATCGGGGCCCTTTTGGGCGCCGCAGCTCTTGCGATATTCTGGCTTGTGCGCGAAAGGAGGAATCGGTCGCTTCGCAGGCGCAGCCCCCTCTGGCCCCGGAGATAGCTAGCGACTTTCCTTCACGATCGCCATATATTCCCTCCATTTCACCGCCATTGATATCTTCAACCTCCGTCTTTACCGAAACTTATGCCAGCGTTGCGGGCCGCGAAGATCTGCAAGAGCTTTCGGGGGCTCTTTTCAAAGAAGGAGGTTCTTCACGAGGTATCTCTCTCCATCGAAGAGGGCGAGGTCTTCGGCATCCTCGGTCCAAACGGCGCTGGAAAGACCACTTTAATGTCCATCTTCTCCACCCTGATCCGTCCAGACTGCGGCACCCTCGAGGTTCTGGGAAAAGACGCCCTAAAAAAGACTCACGCCATCAGGGAGAAGATAAACATCAGCAGCGGAAACCCCAACTTTCCCTGGAGCCTCACCGTGAGAGAGAACCTGAACCATTCGGCGATGCTCTACGGCCTCTACGGTCGGGATTTGACGAGATCTGTGGACGAGGCCATTTCGGCCTTCGAGCTCGAACCTCACGCCGACTCGAAGTTTGAGACCCTATCCACGGGCACCAAGCAGAGGGTCTCCCTGGCAAAGTCGATCCTGAACCGGCCCGAGATCCTCTTTCTCGACGAGCCGACTTCGGGCCTCGACCC
>JBFESM010000228.1:0-2982 GCA_041548445.1 Methanothrix sp.
CCTCAGAAACTTGCAAACTTCAGGCCACCTACCTTGCGAATCGTTTGGTCGTCTCGCATTATCGATGAAGTGAACTTCAGAGCTCCTGCCCCAGAGAGGTGGTGGTCAATTTTACGTGTTTCACCCCTTTGAGGGCCATCATCTTCTCTGCCGCCTTTCGAACATCTTGTCCCTCGCCCCTGAGGGTGACGATCTCGAGGCAGTTGTCGTGGTCCAGGTGGACGTGAAGTGTCGACTGAATGATGTCCACGTACTCGTGCTGGATGTTGGTGAGGGAGTCCACAAGCCCTCTCTGGTGATGGGAGTAGACCATGGTGATCACCCCGACCCGGTCGCCCTTGACGTCGCCCATCCACTCGTAGTGGACGATGTAGTTTCTTATCGCGTCCCTGATCCCCTCAGACCGAGAGGAGTATCCCCTCTGCTCGATGATGCCATCGAACCTGGTCAAGAGCGATTCCGGAAGAGACACCCCAATTCTCATAAGTTCCTGTTCCATAAAGCGAACCTCAAAGGGACATTTGAGTCTTATATAGTAATAAATCTATTGGCGTAGATTCTGAATAAATGGGACAAAGTCCAAGATCAGGAGAAAAACCAAAAAGACGGAAGCATAAAAGCTTTAGATCAAGTCCGAAAAAGACCCCTCCAGCATGCCAGATATAGCGATCATCGGCGAGAAGACCTTCCTCTTCGAAAAGCTCCTCGATGAGACCGGGCGAGAATACCAGTTCGTCAAGCCCGAGATCCTGGGAAGCCCCTTTCTTCCTCGGTTCAGGATGGTGGTGATACCCACGGGCTTTGCAAACCCCCAGTACTCCAAAGTTCTTCCAGCCCTCAAAGCCTCGAAGTCCAGGATCGCAGAGTTTTTGGAGAGGGGCGGTGTCCTCACAATCTTCGGCCCCCTCGTCCCCGAGCACGAGTACGAATGGCTGCCCCTATCCCTCAAGTACATTGGCGAGTACGAAAATACGGAGCTGGTCCCAACCTCGGACCACCGGTGCAACTCTCTTGTCGACGCGAAGACCGCCGACTGCGACGGCTACCTCATCCCGGGGAAGGGGTTTGAGACCACCCTCGCTAACTCCAAAAATAGATCGGTCCTCGTGATCGGGAAGTTCGGCCGCGGGAAGATCGTCGCCACCACGATCCACGAGTTCCCGTCGGCGGGGTACCTATGCTGGGCCGCCGAAGAGGGCGAGCCCGCCAAGATCTGAAGAGAGACAGGAGAAGATGAGATGGAGCGCGAAGAAGAAGAATGTGAAGAAGAGCTTGAGGAGGTCTCGGACGACGAACTCTTCAGAGAGCTTGAGGCCCTCGGCGCGCGAAAGAGGAGCAGGCGGCGCGAGGAGATCGAGGCCGCCCTGAAGAAGGCCGATACCGGGAAGGGCGCTCTCATCCTCCTCAACATCGAAAGCGGCGAGAGCCACACCTTCGACAGCTACCCTGAGGCTCTGGAGTACATGGGAAAGCAGAAGGGAAGGTGGTACCTGGCGCCGAGGGCCATCGACATTGACTCGATCAAGAGGTGATCGGTGATCAGCCCCGATCGCCGCCAAAGCACAACAATTTTCTTCATGGGATGAGAATAAGAGCCCATGAGATCGTTCGTCCTCTCTCCAGCAGCAGGAAAACGCTTGAT
This sequence comes from Methanothrix sp., assembly GCA_041548445.1. Taxonomy (GTDB): domain Archaea; phylum Halobacteriota; class Methanosarcinia; order Methanotrichales; family Methanotrichaceae; genus Methanocrinis. Next base: position 1,643 of record JBFESM010000228.1, read on the forward strand.
AGCCAAGGCACTCGCGGCCCATCCCGCCATCGAAACCGCCCTAAAATCGGGAACTCTCGTCATCGTCGCCGGGACCACGAACGGCTACGTCGCCGAAGAGATCCTCGCGAAGATCGGCCAGGCTGAAGGGTTCTCGCGGCAGAGGTTCTTTCGGGGGATCACCCTCCCGCCGTGGCTTCCCACAAACAATGCCGGAATGCTCCCTGACATGAGCGGATTTCCAGGCGACGTGATAATTTCAAAGGGCGTCTGGCAGAAGGGCAAGACAATCCTCAATGTGGTTGACGACCTGAAAGAAGGCGACGTCATTTTGAAAGGCGCAAACGCCCTCGACCTCCCCAGCTGGCAGGCCGCCGTCCTCATCGGCCACCCCAAGGCCGGCACCATCGGCCTCGCTTTGCAGGCTGTGGCCGGTCGGCGCGTCCGGCTGATCCTGCCGGTGGGCCTTGAAAAGCGCGTCTTCTCCGACCTCAACGATCTTGCGGTCAGGCTGAACGCGCCGGGCGCCGAGGGGCCGCGACTCCTTCCGGTCTCCGGCGAGGTCTTCACCGAGATCGAGGCGATAATGCTGTTGACCGGGGCAGAGGCAGAGCTTGTCGCCGCGGGCGGCGTATCCGGCGCCGAGGGAAGCGTATGGCTCGCCGTCAGCGGGAGCGAGGAAGAGATGGAGGCGACGGAGAAGCTGCTGAACTCCGTGGCATCAGAGCCGGGGTTTGAGCTGTGATCAAACAGTGTAGTTCCTGGTTCAGGAGAATATGCTGATGACCAAATTTACGGCGACCGATTACATATCGGCGTTTCGTAAAATTCGGATTGCACCGCACCATCTGATGATGCTGCAAGAGAATTACTATGCACCAAAGAGGACATTAACAGCGGCTAATATGGCCAAAGCGCTGGGATATTACAAATACACCGCTGCGAATTTGCATTATGGTAAGCTCGCGAGCTTGGTCGGCGAAGAGTTGGGATGGAGGCCAGTTCCCGAATTTAAATTAGAGATTCTTGTCGATTTTGAGAAAAGGGATGGGGAATGGCATTGGATCATGAAGCCGGTGGTGGCTGAAGCCATTGAAAAACTCGGTTGGGTGGACGATATACAACTAAAAACGCCTGAAGAGATCGACGAAAAAGAACCCATTTTTGAAGGTGCTACAAAGAGAGTTTCAGTCAACGCTTATGAACGAAGCTCAGCGGCACGTGCGAGGTGCATACTGCATTACGGCTGCAAATGTGCAGTTTGTGGTGTCGTTCTTTCAGACGTGTATGGAGGGATTGCCCAAGGATTCATACATGTTCACCACCTGAGACAACTGTCTGAAATCAACGCCAAATATCAA
>JBFESM010000229.1:0-2969 GCA_041548445.1 Methanothrix sp.
CCCTGCGACCCCTACACCTTCATCGGATCCCCGGTCTTCAAGCGAGAGATCGAGCTGGACGAGATGCGCGAGCACTACCTCTCCTTCTTCGAGGAGAGGGGCCACACCCGGATCAAGAGGTATCCGGTCATCGCCCGGTGGAGAGACGACATCTACCTCACCATAGCCTCCATCGCCGACTTTCAGCCCTTCATCACCTCGGGGCTCGTCCCACCGCCAGCAAACCCCCTCACCGTCTCCCAGCCCTGCATCAGGCTCGACGACCTCGACTCGGTGGGAAGGAGCGGTCGCCACCTCACGACCTTCGAGATGATGGCCCACCACGTCTTCAACACCCCGGAGAAGGAGTTCTACTGGAAGGACGAGACGGTCTCCCTCTGCGACGAGCTCCTCCTGGGCCTGGGCGCTGACCCCCTCGCAGTGACCTACAAGGAGTCGCCCTGGGCCGGAGGCGGAAACGCGGGGCCGAGCGTCGAAGTGATGATGGGGGGCCTGGAGCTGGCAACCCTCGTCTTCATGGACATGAAGGTCTCGGCAAAGGGCGAGTACGAGATCAAGGGCGAGCGGTACTCGAAGATGCCGAACTACATCGTCGATACCGGCTACGGTCTTGAGAGGTTCGTCTGGGCCTCGAAGGGCTCGCCCACCATCTACGATGCCATCTTCCCCGACGTCGTGGCTCACATATCGGAGCTTGCTGGCCTAGAGTCCGCCGTCTCCGACGAGGAGCGGTCTCGCATTTTGGCTCACAACGCCCGCCTGGCCGGGATGGTCGACCTGGAGGATGCGAGCCTTCGGGACCTCCGGGCGAAGATCGCCTCCGACATAGGGATCTCGGCTGAGAAGCTCGACGAGATAATAACGCCCCTCGAGCGGGTCTACGCCGTCGCTGACCACACAAGGTGTCTAGCCTACATGCTCGGCGACGGGATCATCCCCTCCAACGTCAAGGCCGGCTACCTCGCAAGGCTCGTCATCAGAAGGACCCTCAGGCAGATGAAGGACCTCTCGATCGATCTTCCCCTCTCCGAGCTCGTCTCGATGCAGCTCTCTCGGCTCGACTACGCAGACCTCGAGGAGAGGCTCGACACCATCGTTGAGATCCTCGACCAGGAGGAGGAGAAGTACGCCGAGACCCTGGAGAAGGGCCGCCGTCTGGTGAAGAGAATCGCCGAGGGCTACAAGAAGAAGGACGAGACGATTCCCCTATCGGAGATGATATCCCTCTACGACTCCCATGGGATACCGCCGGAGATCGCCCAGGATGCGGCCTATGAAGCTGGCGTCAAGGTCGACCTTCCAGACAACTTCTACTCGCGGGTGGCGAGCACCCACATTAAGTCCGAGAAGGAAGAGAAAGAAGAGGTGACGATCGATCTTCCCGAGACCCGCCGGATGTTCTACGAGCGGCCCTTCGAGAGGAAATTCCATGCCCGTGTCCTCGAGGTCGTCGACGGAAACGTGATCCTGGACCAGACCCTCTTCTACCCCGAAGGGGGCGGCCAGCCAGGAGATCTAGGCCTGATCCGGAAGGGGTCGAAGGCCTTCAGGGTCGTCGACGTCCAGTCGGCGGGAAAAGTCGTCCTCCACAAGATCGCCGAGGAGGAGCAGGCAGCGTCCGCCGCCGAGATCAGACCGGGCGACTCGATCGAGGGCGAGATCGACATGGCTCGGAGGCTTGCTCACGCAAGACACCACACTGCGGCCCACATCATCCACGACTCGGCGAAGAAGGTCCTGGGAAGCCACATCTGGCAGGCCGGAGCCCAGAAGTCGGAAGACAGAGCGAGGCTCGACATCTCCCACTACAAGCGGATCTCTCGCGACGAGCTGAAGGAGATCGAGCTATTCGCGAACAGGACGGTGATGGAGAACGTGCCGATATCCACCGGCTGGCTGGAGCGGTCCGAGGCGGAGAAGAAGTTCGGCTTCGAGCTATACCAGGGGGGCGTTCCACCAGGAAAGAGCATCAGGGTCGTCCAGGTTGGGACCGACGTCGAGGCCTGCGCCGGGACCCACTGCACCAACACGGGGATGGTCGGCCCGATCAAGGTCCTGCGGACCGAGAGGGTCCAGGACGGGGTCGAGAGGATCGAGTTTGCGGCCGGAGAGGCCGCCGTCCTGAGGGGCCAGGAGAGAGACGACCTCCTCTTCGGAGCCTCAGACATCTTGAGCGTCCCGCCCGAGCAGCTCCCCAAGACCGCCACCCGGTTCTTCGAGGAGTGGAAGGACCTGCGCAAGGAGACGGCCCGCCTCAAAGAGGACCTCGCGAGGGCCCAGATGGAGGGCTTGACCGGCAAAGCGGTCGAGGTTGGAGGCCTGAAGGTCGTCGTCGCGATCGTCGAGAACGCCGACGTCGAGGAGCTGATCAAAGCCGCCTCCATGATCTCGGCAAAGGACTACGTCGCCATCCTCGGAAGCGAGAAGGGCGGGGCGAAGATCGTCGCCTCCGTCGGGAAGACGGGTTTGGCCAGAGGCCTGAAAGCAGGCGAGATCGTCAAGGCTGCGACAAAGGTCGTGGGCGGCGGGGGCGGCGGAAAGCCCGAGATCGCCCAGGGCGGAGGCCCTCAGGCAGAGAAGTTGGCGGAGGCGCTGGAGGCGGGCCTGGCGAGGGTTCGGTCCGCCTCCGGGGCCTGAATTCTTTTTTCGATTTTCCTCAACCTTTCCTCGAAAAAGTCGGCCCTCATCCGGACCGTCTCGTGAATCGCGATCTGATTCGCGGGCCCATCAGAGTTCGATTGCGTCCACGCTCAAAGCAGACCTCCAACCCCTTATGGGAGGCCACTCGTCTTCGTGGAAGGTGAAGATCCTCTCCTCGGCCTCAGCCTCGCCCAGCTTGATTATGATCCTATTCGTCTCGATGGAGTAGCCCTGAGGCCAGTCGGGGTTCAGCCCCTCGACCGTCTCGATTCTGATGGGCTGATCCGAGGATAGCTCCAGATAATCCGCGCCTTCCAGCTCTGCCTCCA
>JBFESM010000230.1:0-2931 GCA_041548445.1 Methanothrix sp.
AGCCGAGGTCTCGAAAAGGGGGAAGTCGACCCTGATCATTCTCGGAAACAAATTCACAAGAGACCTTGCTTACAGAGGGCTGGCAGCGACCGGCAAGCCCCCGGAGCTCTCCGCCATGAAGTCCCTATTCGAGGAGGCGAGGAGTGCGACCGCGTCGGTCAGCCCCGATTTCACCATCCTCAGCTCCGACGGGATTCATCCAAATCCTGAAGCCGTCCTCATCCGGGCGCTCCGGGAGGACTGCAAGGAGAGGGGATGGGAGATATCAGGTCTTGCGTGATCCTCGCCGGGGGCGCCGGGCGGAGGATCGGCTCAGAGAAGGCTTTTCTCGAGTTTTTCGGATCGACGATGATCGAGCGAACGGTCGACCTGGTGGGCGAAATCGTCGATGACGTGGTGGTGGTGGCAAGGGACGAGGAGCAGCTCAAAAGGCTTCAAGATCTCGTCCCCGAGGCGAAGCTCGCCTGCGACTCGGTCCAGGAATTCGGACCTGTCGCAGGCCTCGCCGCCGGGATGGCTGCGGCCAGGGGGGAGTACGCTCTCGCGGTGGGCTGCGACCTTCCATTTCTCAAACCCGAGGTCCTGGAGCTCCTCTTCGATTTCGCTCGTGGCTACGACGCCGCCATACCGGTCGGGGAGGGCAGCCTCATGGAACCGCTACACGCCATCTACAGGACCGATTCTATGGCCCGGGCCTGCGAAGAGGCGTTAGCGGCAGGCCAGCGCAGGATCAGGGCACCCCTGGAACGGCTGCGGGTTAAAAACGTCTCCTTGGAGCTTCTCCGCCCTCTGGACCCAGAGCTTCTGAGCCTCTTCAACCTCAACACCGAGGAGGACCTCTCCGAGGCCGGGCGGATCTGGTGCCGCCTCAAAAGTAGTGGCTAAGGACGAGGTAGACGATGTAGACCACCAGGGCGAAGATCAAAATCCCTGCCAGAAAGCCTATGACGTTCAGCAGGATCACTGCAACTATAAGCGCGGCGACCAGGAGGAGCACGTTTCTCAAGAGAGATCGGCTTCCCCCGGCCCGAACCGGAATCGCACGAGTCATGTACCAAAATCTGTCCTTTTAGATAATAACTATTTCTCCGCTCTCCGCTTTCAGCTCGCCTCTCTTCCTCTCAGATGCGGCTCTGAAGAAGCCGGTATACCAGGTAGACGACGACGGCGAAGAGGGCGAACCTGAAGATGACCCCGATGAAGTTCCAGAGGAGGGCGACGATCACGACCGCCAGCACCAGAAATATGATGTTCTGTTCGCGTCTCCTTATCCTGCCGGATCTGCCCAGCATTCTGCGTGACATGGCGGGAATGTGGGCGGTATCTTCTGATAACCCTTTCCATCAGAATATCGCCCAAAATCAGAATCGAGACTTTGCGCCGACGTAAACCACGTAGACCACGTAGACGATGACGAAGAGAAGCAAAAACTTGGAGAGAAACCAGTACGAGTCCCAGAAGACCAGGGCGAAAACGATCGCGAGGAAGAGCAGGCCGATGGTCTTCTCCCTGGTCTTGTCGTTCTCGGTTTTGGGAGGGGTTTGAGGTTGGGACTTCTGGTCGTCCTTCTGCTCCGCCTTCCGTTTCCCCTTTCCCGCCTCCTTCGGCTTCATGCGGTCCAATTGCCACCAAGATCGTAATAACCCTTTCCCGACATTTTGCCAACCCCCCTCGGACGAAGCACCCCTACCGACTCGCCGCTGCCTCCCTTCAGCCCCCTTTCCCAAAGGAACCAAAAGCGTTATACATCCCCTCACCTCTGGGGTGGTGGTGATATCTTTTGGACAGGCTTGAGCTTGTGATCAGGAATGCAGAGGAGATCGTCACGCTGGACGAGCTCAAGGCGTTGATGGAGGGAAAGGAGCAGCCGAGGGCCTACGTCGGGTACGAGCCGAGCGGCAAGGTGCACATGGGCCACATGCTCACCGCAAACAAGCTGATCGACCTTCAGGAGGCGGGCTTCCAGGTCGTCGTCCTCCTGGCAGACCTTCACGCCTACCTGAACGAGAAGGGGACCCTCGAAGAGGTGAGGGCGACGGCCGACTACAACAGGGACTGCTTCATAGCCCTCGGCCTCGATGCGGAGAAGACGGAGTTCGTCTACGGTACCGACTACCAGCTCGAGCCTGAGTACGTGAAGAACGTCCTGAAGATGGCGAGGAGCACCACTCTCAACCGGGCCCGCCGTTCGATGGACGAGGTCGGAAGGAACATGGACAACCCCCACGTATCCCAGATGATCTACCCCCTGATGCAGGCGGTGGACATCGCGGCCCTCAAAGTCGACCTCGCCGTCGGCGGGATCGACCAGAGGAAGATCCACATGCTGGCAAGAGAAGAGATGCCAAAGCTCGGGCTCCAGCCTCCTGTGTGCCTGCACACCCCGATCATCTCCGGCCTGAACGGCGGGAAGATGTCCTCCTCGAAGGGGAACTACATCTCCGTCGACGATTCCGCCGAGGACCTGGAAAAGAAGATCATCTCCGCCTACTGCCCGGCAAAGGATATCGAAGGAAACCCCGTCACCGAGCTATTCAAGTATCACATCCTCCCCCGCCTGGGGAGCGTCACCATCAGGCGGCCCGAGAAGTTCGGAGGCGATGTGACCTACGATAAGTACGAGGCCCTGGAGGCGGACTATCTGGCCGGGAAGATGCACCCCCTCGACCTCAAGAAGAGCGCCGTCGAGCATCTGAACGCCATACTGGAGCCGGTGAGGGAGAAGATGGGGTGAAAAAAGGGGATTGTTGGAATGATGACATGGTTTCTGACTTGCTCCAACAGTAGCATCTAGTGTTTAGGTTCCAAAATAACATAGCAACATTTAATACCATGTACTGCAATCTAATATTATGCCATTTGTAAATAAGCGTCCTGCCTTGGAATTGACTGAAGATGAACTCAGGAAACTAAATACCATCAGCAAGTCAA
>JBFESM010000231.1:0-2903 GCA_041548445.1 Methanothrix sp.
GAGGACGGGAACGTTCATCTCAGCAAGCTTCTCCTTGATGATCGTCTGCTCTTCGGGTGCCTTGCTGATCACGGCCATCACCTTCTCGATCCCCAGGTCGCTGGCGAGCTTCTTGATCCTCTCCAGGGTCTCGACGGACCGAAGACCCGGCTCGACGACGGCGATCATGACGTCGACGCCTCTCGTCGTCCCGCGGCCGAGGTGCTCGATCCCAGCCTCCATGTCCAGGATGACGAGATCCTTCTCCCGCAGGATGACGTGCCGGAGCAGAGCCCGAAGGAAAGCGGTCTCCGGGCACATGCAGCCGCTTCCGCCGGTGTCGATCGTCCCCATCACGGCGAGCTTCACGCCGTCGGGCCCGACGCAGCCGCACTTCTCGATGACGTCGTCGACCTTGGGGTTGAGCTTGAACATCCCGAACTCGGCGCTCGCCCTCTCCTGGACCATCTCCTTGTAATCGGTGATGGGCCTGGGGTTCTCGGCGACGCCCAGGGCCGAGGCCAGGTTCATGTCGGGGTCTGCGTCTATCGCTATCACGTTGTATCCGTCGCGGGCGAAGAGACGGGCGAGGGTTCCGGCGAGGGTGGTCTTGCCGACACCCCCTTTTCCAGAGATGGCAATCTTTATGGTAAAACCTCCAGGACTTGACTTTCAGTCTTCAGATATATATGGGAAGATCACAGTTTATATCGCTTCTGGAGACCTCGAAGAGGAGACGGATCAAAGATGGGGGAGAAGATGGAAAACCAGGATATTAAGAGGAAAGGTCGGATTGAGGAGGGACGAGATCCGCCATCAGCGTCCCGGACCCAGGAAAGTCCCAGACACAGCCTCGGCTCTCACGCCCCGGAGCTTCTCAGAAAGAGGTACCTGAGGCGGGACGAACTCGGCAACGTGGTCGAGACCCCCGAGGAGATGTTCTGTCGGGTGGCCCGCACCGTCGCCAGGGCTGAGGCGAGGTTCGGCGGCGACAGCGACGCTGCCGCCTCGAAGTTCAGGGATGTCACGAGCGGGGGGCTTTTCCTCCCCAACTCCCCGACCCTCATGAACGCCGGCCTATCCCTCGGTCAGCTATCGGCATGCTTCGTCCTGCCGGTGGAGGACTCGATGGACGGGATCTTCGGGGCCCTGAAGGAGATGGCCAAGATCCACCAGAGCGGCGGTGGGACCGGCTTCTCCTTCTCACGGCTCCGGCCGAAGGGCGACCCCGTCAGGGCGACGGGGGGTGTAGCCAGCGGCCCGGTCTCCTTCATGGAGGTATTCGACGCCGCAACCGAGGTGATAAAGCAGGGCGGCAGGAGGCGGGGGGCCAACATGGCGGTCCTTCGGGCCGACCATCCCGACATCCTGGAGTTCGTCCGTGCCAAGGAGAAGCCGGGCAGGCTTCAGAACTTCAACCTCTCCGTGGGGATCACCGACGACCTGATGGAGAAAGCCCGCTCCGGAGAGGGGTTCGATCTCACGAACCCCAGGTCCGGTGAGGTCACGGAAACCGTCGATGCCCGCCAGCTTCTGAGAGAGATCGCCGCCAACGCCTGGAGACGGGGCGACCCAGGCGTCCTCTTTTTGGACAGGATAAACGAGTGCCACCCACTGCCGGGGACGATCGAGGCGACTAACCCCTGCGGCGAGCAGCCGCTCCTCCCCAACGAGTCCTGCAACCTCGGCTCCCTCAATTTGTCCAGGTTCGTCGAAGGGGGCGAGGTCGAGTGGGACGGGCTCGCGGAGACGGCCAGCCTCGCGGTGCGGTTCCTCGACGACGTCATCGAGGTGAACCGCTTCCCCCTCCGAAAGATCAGGGAGGCGACCCTCAGGAGCCGGAAGATCGGCCTCGGGGTGATGGGGTTTGCCGAGATGCTGATCGAGCTTGGCATATCCTACAACTCGGGGGAGGCTATCCGGCTCGCCGAGGAGACTATGGGCTTCATCACGAAAACGGCCCGTGACGAGTCCCAAAAGCTCGGCGAGGAGCGGGGGTCGTTCCCTCTCCTCGAGGAGAGCAGTCTCGATTACGACGCCATGAGGAACGCCACCGTCACCACCATCGCTCCGACTGGCTCGATCAGCATCATCGCCGGGACGAGCCCGGGGATCGAGCCGCTCTTCGGCCTCTCATTCTCCCGGGACCTCATCGGCGACGAGATGGTGGTGACTAGCCCCCTCTTCGAGAGGATGGCGAAAGAGAGGGGCGTCGGCGATGGCATTATGCGAGAGGTCGCAAAGAAAGGGACCCTGGCGAACGTCAAAGGCATCCCGGACGACTTAAGAGATTTATTCGTCACGGCGATGGAGGTTTCGCCCGCCCAGCACGTCCGGATCCAGGCGGCGTTCCAGAAGTTCACCGACAACGGCGTCTCAAAGACCGTGAACCTCCCCCACGAGGCGACGGTCGAGGACGTCCTGGGGGTCTTCACCCTAGCCTTCGAGCTGGGATGCAAAGGGATCACCGTCTACCGGTACGGCTGCCGCGACCAGCTCCTCTATCTTGGAGCTGGGGACGGGGCCGAGGCTGGAAAGATCAAATGCAAGATCTGCGATTGAGCCGCCGCCTCGATAAGCCTTAAACCCCCAAAGGACCACCTTATCCCCATGAAGATCGGGATCGCCGACACAAACTTCGCCCGATACGACATGGCGAGAGCCGCCATCAAGGAGCTGAAAAGGGGCTGCTCCGCCGAGATCGTCCGCTACACCGTCCCCGGCGTCAAGGATCTGCCGGTCGCCTCCAAGATACTGATAGACGAGCGGGGCTGCGACCTGGTGATGGCCCTGGGGATGCCCGGGCCAAAAGCCATAGACAAGACCTGCGCCCACGAGGCCTCCACCGGCCTGATCATGGCCCAGCTCATGACCAACACCCACATCATCGAGGTATTCGTCCACGAGGACGAAGCCGAATCCGA
>JBFESM010000232.1:0-2894 GCA_041548445.1 Methanothrix sp.
CCTCGGGCGGTGCAGATCCAGAACTCTCTCTCTACCTTTTTACCCTCCAGAAGTCGTGCGATCTCTTCCAGCTCTTTTGGCGAAGAGTGGGGGCATCCCACGGCCACGATGTCCACTCTTTCGTCGGGGGCGTTTTCTTCGCGGACCGCTTGAATGTCTTTCGCGCTCACTGTGATCACTTCAGCTCCCTTCGGGGCCGAGGGCGCGTCCTCGTCGAAATAATAGAGGGCCACCGAACCGCTGGCGGCCATGGCGGCGCCGAGGGCCTTCAGCTCATCGACCTGTGGCCTTCTTCGAAAAGAGAACCTTGGAACTCCTTCGCCCACCTCTCTTCCCACGATGTAGCCCAGAACGCCGTAGTCGGAAGCCTCCAGGTCGGTATCGACTGAGATTTTGTGGGTCGGGATTCTGTTTTCTTCGAGGTGGTAGCCGTACCTCGGGGTCTTTCCCACCAGGGCTGCGGCCAGGGCCGAGGGTCCACCCTCCCGGTTTGTCTTCGCCCCGATGACTGAGTTTGCAAAGGAGACGGCGGAGGACTCGCTCCATGCCAGGTGATCGCCCCTCCGGGCGGAGTCGGGCCTGATCTGGTAAGGGGTGCAGGTGCAGTCCGGCGAGATTCCAAGGCGGCTGTAGGCGTCGACGATCTCGATCTGTTTTTTTGCGAACTTCTCGTCGATTCCCATCTCCCGCCAACGTGACAGGTCCATTCCGGCCGGGTTCAGAACGCTCGGTACCACCACCTTTCCCCGGAGGTCGGATATCCACTCGAGGCCCGCCTCGCCGATGGTCTTGAAGGATACCCCTGCCACCTGGACGCTTGCGACGGGGATCAGCCGGTCGGCCCCGTAGATGTCGCCGAGGGCCACCAGGATCTCCATCGCCCTTCTCAGGGTCTCGCCGAGGTCCCCCTGGTAGGCTTGCTCCTCCTCTCGCGAAAGATGCATGTTTCTTCCTCGGGTCCTGGAATATAAAAAGGCTCAGATCAAGGAGATCAAGGTTCAGATCAGCCCGCCGATGGGGTGATCCGCGGCGGGCCAGACATCGAGGTCTTTGACCGCTTCGGAGACGAGGATGTCGGTCATCGCCGCCACGGGAAAGACTTCCCCGGCGCGCTCGATGGGGCCGTAGAGGACAAAGTCGCCTCCAGCCAGGATCTCCAGACCCGCGGATGCCGCATCGCAAGCGTACCTTGCGGTCTTCTCTTTTGACCGAAGCCAGCGCCAGGAGGAGACGGCGTTGTGGATCCCTGAGCCCGTCGGAAGGCCGAACCTGGATTTTGCCAGGACGGTGGACCGAAGGGACCTGCCGGCCCCGTCTCCGAGGGGGACGACGCCGGGATCGATGAGGAGGTTATTCATCCCGAGGCCGCGGGCAATGTCGATCAGGCCGACAACCCTTCCGGCCCCGCCCTTCTCAAGGGCTCTGATCGTCCCCTCGACGCTGGAGTCGGCGGGGTTGTAGGCGAGAAGGATGGCGGAATCGATCTCCGACCTGGCCAGAGCCTCTTCTTCCCGGTCGGTCGTCCCGAGGCCGATGCTGTTGTAGATGCACCGGTCTGCATAGCCTATCTCCGAGACGAGATCTGCCATCCCGATCCTCGTCTCGGGGTCGGCGGAGTCGAGGATCAGCGGGCCGGACCACATCCCTTCGATGAAGTCGAGGTAGCGGCCGAAGGCCTCCGGGGTTCTGGCGTAGAGGTGCAAAACTGCGGGGTTACCCGTCTCCTCTGATAGCGCCCTCTGCCGGTCGATCAGATCCCCGGCAGCCAACTCGTCGAATCGCCCCCGGTCCTCGTCTTCCACGATTCCGTGGCCCTGGTAAAATATCGTGCCGCAGAGGGCTGTGGGGTTCTCTCCGGGCTGGCCTCCCATCTTGACGCCCGCGACGTTGACCACCGACTGATCTTTTGCAAACCTGTACAACTCTACCGCCTCAAACCTGAATTTGTGCTCCCAGGCCAAAAAAGTTGGGATCGGCGATCCCAGGATGGAGGTTCAAGACTTTATCGCCTTCTTTCTCAAAAGCCGGTTGTACTTGATCGCAAACCTGTGGGCCTCGTCCCTCATCTCCTGGACGAAGAGGGAGGCCTTGTCGTCCTTTTTGATCGCAAGGGGCCGGAGACGGCCGAGGACGTAGATCTCCTCCTCCCTCTTGGCGATGGATATAACGGGGATTTGGAGGCCGAGCTTTCGAAGCTCCTGGAATGCCGCCCAGAGCTGCCCCTTCCCCCCGTCTATGACGATCAGGTCTGGCATCTCCCCCTCTTCCTCCTTCTGCCGAGAGTAGCGCCTTCGCACGATCTCGCCGATGGAGGCGAAGTCGTCGATCCCCCCGACGGTTCTTATCTTGAAGCGGCGGTAGCCCTTTTTGTCGGGTCTTCCGCCCCGGAACTGTACCATCGACCCGACGGTGAAGGTGCCCGCGAGATGGGATACGTCGAAGATCTCGATGACGTTCGGCGTCTTCGGCAAAGATAGCGCCTCCTGGAGGGCGACCATCTTTTTTCTGTCACTGAAAAATCGGATTTCCACGTTCTTTTGGGCGAGCTCCAGAAGCTTTCGTTTCTCACCCTGTTTTGGGACGGTGACCCGGACCCGTTTTCCCTTGACGTGGGAGAGGAACTCCACCAGGGACTCGTCCAGAGCTTCGGCCAAGATCAACTCTTCAGGGGGCTCGTTCTCGGAGTAGTACTGGACGAGAAACTCCTCCAGGAAGTTCTCGCTGCGAGTGAAGACATAGTCCTCTTTGCCCTCGAGGGTTCCCTTGAAGACCTTGAAGAGCATCAGGTAGACGCTCTCGCCCTCGACGATGTAGCTCAAAACGTCCTCGTCGAACTTCTTCTGCCGCTCGATGTGCTGCCGTTCCTGGAGGCTTTCAAGGGCCCTGATCTCGTC
>JBFESM010000233.1:0-2889 GCA_041548445.1 Methanothrix sp.
GCGGTTCCGGTAGCGGACCAGGTGCCAGTTGTCGATCTCCCAGAGGTCGAGGGCCCGCTCCTCCTCCTTGAGGTAGCCTCGCGCCCTCTCCATCAGCTCGTTCCAGTCGACCTGGTGGCCGTCGAACTCCGGCCCCTCGACGCAGGCGAGCTTCGTCTCGCCGCCGACGTTGACCCGGCAGGCCCCACACATGCCGGTCCCGTCGATCATTATCGGCATCAAGCTCACTTTCGTCTCGACGCCAAAGGGCTTTGATACCCGGGAGCAGGTCGCCATCATGAAGGTGCAACCCACGAGGTAGATCCGATCGACTTGCTCAGACTCGAGTACCTCCCTCAGGGGGTCCTTGGCATATCGAGCAACGCCCACCGTCTTGTCGCCGGAGGTGACGATCAATTGGTCGCTCGCCTCCTCCAGCCGGTCGAGCCAGAAGAGAAGCTCGCCCTCTAAGGCCTCAACGATGGAGATCACCCGGTTTTTCGCCTCCTTCAGGACCTTTGTGAGGGCGTAGGCGGGTCCCGCGCCGAAACAGCCGCTGACGACGACGACGGTTCCGAAGAATCCTACCTCTGCGGGCTTACCCAGGGGGCCCGCGAGGTTAGCAAGCCTCTGCCCCGGCTCCATGAGGCCGAGCTTCCTGGTGGATAGGCCCAGCTCCTGGAAGACGAGGGTCACAGTCCCCTTCTCGCGATCCCAGTCGGCGACGCTCATGGGTATCCTCTCCCCCTCCTCGTCGACCCGCAGGATCATGAACTGGCCCGGCTGAATCTTCTCGGCGATCTCAGCCGACCTGATCTCCATCAGCTTGAAGCCGGGCGCGATCGTCTCTTTTCGCACGATCTCGTTTGGAACAGAGCCGACAGACCTTTCGCAAATGGTTTCTTCCATGAGGGTTTCACCCACCATCACGACGCGGACCGCACCAAATTCAGGGATCGATCCGTATTTCGTTATCGCATAGGGCTTTTTTGCTCCGGACTTTCCGTCCCGGTGCCTGAAAGAGCTTCCAGGACCTTTCGCGATGACGTCCCCTCGATTTGATGGTTGAAATAGTTTCCCCAACTATTTCATTCATCTATTCAAAAAACGCACCTCAAACGGCTTTTAAATCTGAATAATCGGCTTTGATGCCGGCTCTCTGCTAAATTAAGACCACTATTTTTTAACTCATGCCCTGACGGCGAGACGGCGCCCGAGGGGCAAAAGGCTATTCAGAATGGGCCCGGCTCTGGAAAAGGTTAATAGCGGTTGAAGGGTAAGGCCTGTGCGTGGGCTCGTAGGGTAGAGGATATCCTAGCGGGCTTCGGAGAGATCGCTCGAAGAAACCCGCTGACCTGGGTTCGACTCCCAGCGGGTCCGTCCACCTTTTTTTTGCTCATTTCGATTCGGTTCGATTCAACTCGGCATATCCAAGCGACACATCCCGACCGGGTGGAAAACGCTTTTTGCCATCAGATCCACCAAAAGAGTGGTGGTAAGGTTTTGGTCGACCTTCTGGGAAAAAAGAAGCTGGAAGAGGAGATAGAACGTCTGCGGTCCAGGGTGAAGGATCTGGAGGATGAGAACGACTCCCGTTCCCTCCAGATTGAAAGGCGTGAGGATAAGATCAGAAAGCTGACGAGCGCCTCCCAGGAGACGAGCCTCGCCCTCAAGGCCGCAGAGCAGAGGATCGCCGCCGTCCAGGAGCGAGAGGAGGGAAAAGGCGAGAGGATAGAGGCCGCAGCGAAAGAGCGAAGCTACAGCCGCGTCCTCAAGCCGAAAGAGATCGAGCGTCTCCTCGATCGGCTGGAGGCATGCAGCTCCCCGCAGGATGACCTTCTATCGGCATACATCGCCAGCGGATCGGCTGCAGGGCAGAACCTCCCCATCGAGGTCGGCGATATGGTGAAGCGGGCCGACTCAGATCGAGGAGTCGCGATCTTTTCCGATCCGTACCTCTTCACCATCGCCCTGGTCCCGCCCTTTCCCCTAAAAAACGACGAGTCGATCTGGGCCGGGTCTTTCAAGACCGGTCCAGTGAGAGAGATGCTGGACACCCCGGTCCTGGTGGTGGCGGCCCACGCCGGCGAGACCCTCCTGGGGGTGGCCCTGGGCGGAGAGGGTTTTGCTGAACACGCTGTCGTCAAAAGCACCGTCAAGGAGAAGCACACCAAGGGCGGCTGGAGCCAGAAGAGGTTTGAGCGGCTAAGGGAAGAGGATATCCGCCAGCACGCAGACCTCGTCGGTGAGAGGCTTGCCCGTCTCCTAGAAGGTTACAGGTCGATCCCAGCCTACGCCGTGGTGAGCGGCGATCCCGCCCTCGTCAAGATGATAGCTCCCGCCCTGGACCTTCCGGTACTGGAGGCGAAGACCGGCCGCTTTGACCGAAAGAACCCGGACGAGCTGCTGGAGGATATTTACGGTTTCATCTGCCTCCGCGGATGAGGCTTCTGAGGCTTTGGGTCACGACGAAAGGGGCACAGCATGATGAATGGGAAGTGATGATAGAGGTGAAGCTACGACCGGAACGGCGACGAAACGGCCGGACAGCTGATCGAACAGGAGGGTTTGGAGGATGAGAGACTGGAATAAGGAGAAGACGGCGAGCGATCCGGATACTGAGAGGGAAGAGCTGGAGACGCTGGCAGGAGACTGGGACTGGCACGTCCGAAGAGCCGTGGCCCTCAACTCCAGCGCGCCCCTCGATATCTTGCGGGATCTTGCGAAGGACAAGGTCCAGTGGGTCCGGGAGGCTGTGGCAGCAAGCCCCCAGGCCGACGGGGATATCCTCGACCTCCTCTCTCAGGACGGCGACGGCTTTGTTCGGGCGGCCGTCGCCCTCAACCACTCGACATCCCCCGACACCCTTTCGGATCTCTCCGAGGACGAGATGATGGACTTCGACTATAC
>JBFESM010000234.1:0-2879 GCA_041548445.1 Methanothrix sp.
CAGAAGGTCTGCGCCCTCCGCGAGGTTTCTCATCGACAGTGTAGGCTCGGTATCCCCGGAGTAGACGACGACTTTTGTGCCGGATTCGATCCGATATCCGAGGGCAGGAAGACTGTGGACCGCCTCACCTGCCCTGATCTTCAGGCCCTTGAGGGTGAACTCGTCGCCGGGACCGACGACGGCGAAGGAGACGTCCAGCTCCTCCAGATACGGATATAGGCCCCGGACTGCCTCAAACCATGCTTGCGTCCCCTCGGGCCCGAATACCTCCATTTTGTCCTCGCCCATCAGCCAGCGGGCCTTGGCGAGGGCGAGAAGGTCAGAGACGTGGTCGAGATGAAGGTGGGTGAGGAGGGCGACGTCGATCTCCAGGGGGGAGATTTCCGCCTCCGCCAGCCTCAAAAGGGCTCCAGCGCCGCAGTCGAAGAGAAGGGGCTCATTGGCCTTGACCACTAGACCTGCCTGGGCCCGGCCCGAATGGGGGATGCCGACCCCGGTTCCAAGAAGGGTCACCTCGAAGCTCATGAATCGCCATTGGGGATTCGAAGGTAATAGAGGTTGCCGACGACCTGGACCGATCGGTTTTAAGTATCTCCAAAGAATCAGATCTCAAGAGCAATAATCATACATCAAGATTGATCAAGGTGGTATTTTGAAGGAGAACGTCATCAAGAACTCAGGCCTGGCCGAGAAGGGCAAAAAGAGGATCGAGTGGGCGAGAAGACACATGCCCGTCCTCCAGAAGATCAGGGAGGAGTACGCAATTGAGCGGCCCCTGGAGGGGGTCAAGGTCGTGGCCTGCCTCCACGTCACCGTCGAGACGGCCAACCTGCTATCGACCCTCACCGCGGGCGGCGCCGAGATCGCGGTCACTGGGTCCAACCCCCTCAGCACCCAGGACGACGTGGCGGCGGCCTTGGCCGAGGATGGGATGTACGTCTACGCCTTCCACGGCGAGAACGACCAGGAGTACTACGACTGCATCAACAAGGCCCTTGACATCGGTCCCAACGTCACCCTCGACGACGGCGCCGACACCATCGCCACCATCCACAGGGATCGAAAGGACCTGGCAGGCGAGATCCTCGGCGGCTGCGAGGAGACGACGACGGGAGTCATAAGGCTCCGGGCCCTCGCCGACGCCGGCGAGTTGATGTACCCGGTCCTAGCCGTCAACGACGCCGAGACGAAGATGATGTTCGACAACCGGTACGGCACCGGCCAGAGCACCCTCCACGGGATCATGAACGCCACAAACTTCCTCTTCGCCGGAAAGAACGTCGTGATCGGAGGCTACGGCTGGTGCGGCCGGGGCCTCGCCACCCGGGCAAGAGGCATGGGCGCAAAAGTCATCGTCGTCGAGGTCGAGCCCCGAAAGGCCCTGGAGGCCGCCATGGACGGCTTCAGAGTGATGCCGATGATCCAGGCCGCTATAATCGGCGACCTCTTCGTCACCGTCACCGGAGACATTTCGGTCATCAGAAAAGAGCACATGGAGCTTATGAAAGATCAGGCGATCGTCTGCAACAGCGGCCACTTCAACGTCGAGATCGACATCGAGTCTCTCGAAGAGATGGCGGTGGAGAAGGCCGAGGCCCAGGAGAACGTGATGGAGTACAAGATGAGCGACGGCCGCAGGATCTACCTCCTCGCTGAAGGAAGGCTGATCAACCTCGCCGCAGCCTACGGCCACCCGCCCGAGGTGATGGACATGAGCTTTGCAAACCAGGCCCTATCCGTCCGCTACATAGCCGAGCACGGTCCGGATCTTGAGAGAAAGGTCTACACCGTCCCCCAGGAGATCGACAAGAGGGTTGCAGCCCTCAAGCTCGAGGCGATGGGAATCGAGATCGAGACCCTGACCCCAGAGCAGTACAAGTACCTCCACAGCTGGGATATGGGAACCTGAGGTGAGAAGGGATATGGACCTGAAAAGAGAGGCCGTCGAGGCCTACCTGAGAAGCCTTGAGGGAGACGACGCCGAATTGGTCGGCATGAGCACCCTCGGGGACACCACCCCCACGACGGAAGACGTCAAGGGCTTCGGCTACGGAAGCCCAGTCCTTCTGGAGTACCTGTCCGGAGGCGAGACTAAGTCTGCGGTCCTCTCGACGATGCGAGTCCAGGAGGGCTTCGGCCACGACCACTTCTCCGATCGGGCCCAGGTCCTCCTCTGGCAGCACTCGACCTTCGCCAGCCTTCCAAAGCACGCAAGGTCGATCGACGCTGGATACTTCAACCCCGATGGGAAGATCAGCTCCTGCGGTGACGCCTCGGAGTTCTTCATCCTGATGGAGAAGATCGAGGGAAAAGAGTACTTCTTCGACCTCGAACGGGTGAAAGAGGAAGGTGCCACAGACCTCGACCTGGCCCGGGCCGAGGTCCTCTCCACCTACTTGGCCCAGATCCACGCCGAAAAGAAGGACTCGCAAGCCCTCTATCGGCGAAAGATCCGAGACACCGTCGGCCATGGCGAGTGCATCATGGGAATCCTCGACGACTACCCGTCGGAGACCGATTTCCTCGCGCCAGGCGAGCTTTCGTCGATCGAGAAGAAGTGCGTCGACTGGAGGTGGCGACTTCGAGAGAAGACCCACAGGCTCTGCATGGCTCACGGCGACTTTCACCCCTGGAACGTGATGTTCAGGTCGGGAACCGACTTTTCGGTCCTGGACAGGTCCCGGGGCGAGTGGGGCGAGGCCGCCGACGACATCACCGCAATGACGACCAACTACATCTTCTACTCGGTCCAGAAGAACCTGAGCCTAGCGGGTGGCTTGAAAGACCTCTTCGAGCTCTTCTTCGAGAACTATCTGGACAAGACCGGAGACGAGGAGCTTCTGGAGGTGATCGCACCCTTCTTCGCCTTCAGGATGATG
>JBFESM010000235.1:0-2861 GCA_041548445.1 Methanothrix sp.
CCCGAAATCTCGAGGAGGCCCGACCTCATCAGTATCCCCGCGCTCATGCCGGCATCCCCCTCAACCCTCAGAACCTTCTCAGATCTGCTCCTCGCCGCCAGAGTCTCTCTGAGGAGGCCGTCTCTCAGAACGAGGCCTCCATCGTACAAGAGGTTCGGCTCGCAGACCCCGCCGCCCCGCTCCAGAACCTCGGTTATGGAGACGTACTTCCGATATCCGGTCAAATCCGACTCGACCTCGATCACGTTTCCAAGCGGCTCGGCGACGCTGCCGCTGACGTAGATCGAGCCGCGGAGCATGCTGATTCCCATCCGGGGCCCAACGTCCCCGTCGACGATTATGGAGCCTGTGGCTTCGATGGGGCCGCCGGTTCCGCCGAAGCCTACAAGGTCGACCCCGAGGCTCGACCCGAGCCGTCCGCCCACGCCGCCCTTGATCTTGACGGCCTCTCCGAGCCTCAGGGCCTCCACCAGATCTCGGGAGGTCAGAGAGCCAGAGACGGCCTCGTCGGGATCGAGCCGAGACCCCCCGTGCTGCCAGTAGAAGTCGAAGGTGAAGTCGCAGAGGCAGCTTTCACCGCTGGCGTCGATCTCGATCAGAAAAACATCCCCGAAGGGTCCGTCGTCATCTTCTGCCCACCATCTTCCGGGAGATCTTCACACCAACGAGGGTTATCATTATCGCCAGGGCTGCAGAGGCCGCCAGGTACTCGGTGCTCGAACCCGAGATCAGGGGGAAGGCCATACCAGCGCTGCTCGCCAGGATGAAGACGCTGGCGCTCCAGAAGATGAGGCCCGTGGCGAAGATGAAGAAGGGGTACGAATAGGCCCTCTCGTCTCCCACCCCCTCTATGTAAAAGTCCAGGATCTTGCCCAGGTTTACGCAGATTCCCGCGGCCACGTACCACCAGACGCTGTAGTTGACAAAGACCATGATGAGGACGATATATCCGTACCAGATGTCGCCGGTGTAGTAGTCCCAGAACTTGGCAGACCCCTGGATCGTTGCGATCAGGACCAGGACCGCGGCCAGGACGTAGGTGACGAAGGCCACCTTGCCCCGATAGAGGTTGCCCTTGAAGGTCTGCTTGGTGCTGTCGATGAAGTCGTCGAGGCCCAGGCCCCGAAAGAGCAGGTAGACCCCGACGGCGGCGAGGATGGCGACCACCGCAATCTCCGACCTTCCCAAAAAGCTGAAGGTCGAGTATATGAGAAGGGCAAGGCCGATGGGGATGAAGAAAGTGTGGCTGATCTTCGGGTCCCTGAAGACCTGCTTGAGAAGATAATAAGTGCTCTCCAGGTTGTGGCTCTGCTTCACGAGAACCCTTTTCACGCCGTCGACCTTGACCCTGGACTGGATTATGGGCAGGATCGCCTCGTCCTCCGCGCCGTCCGAGACGACCACCACGCCCTGTGGCCGGAACCTCTCGATGAGGTCGTCGATCTGATGGGCTATCTTCCCGTCGGATACCAGGCCCACGTTGAGGTCTCCCGCCACCGAGGCGATCTCGACGGCTTTGCCCTGGCTGGCCAGATCGTCGTAAACCTTGATGCCGCCGAGGATGGTGTTCACGTCCGAGTCCTCGGGGTCTGCAAGGCCGAGCTTGAGGGTCGCCTCGACGTTGGCGGCCCTCCCGATGATGGGGCTCTCGATCCTGGCCTTGCGGCCCAGGTCGTCGTCTCTATCGATGCAGAGCACCAGGATGTCCATACCGGAAATCCCTTCGGTGAAGAACGTACTTAAAGATTCGCTGAACCTGAGAACCTAAGGAGAAAGTTCTGATTCGCAAAAGCTATTTATCGCCAGGCGTTCGTCTGAATATCATGAGATTTTCCATCTTCATCCTGGCGGTGGCGCTGGCGTTCGCAGCTTCAGCTCCAGGGTCCGCCATCACATTTGAAAGCATTCAGCACGGTGTGGAGATCTACAACTCGGGAGTAGAAACCGCGCCGGGGGTTGTTAAGACCCTCCTTGGAGACGAAAGGATCCAGGTAGACATCTCCAGGGCGAACGGGACCGCCCTCCTGGCGGGTCTTGAGACGAAGAACGCCGTGATCGTAAAGACGATCGAGGGGGAGATCGAAGACCCGACGATCGTGTTGGAGGCCGAGGAGGAGGCGATCACAAGGGTCTACAGCTCGGACGACCCGGTGGCGGCCTTCCAAGAGGCCAAAAACCAGGGCGAGATCTCCATCAGGGGCACGACCTTCACGGCGAGGCTGAAGGTGACCGCAGCCCTGGCCAGCACCCCGGCCCTCAGGTTCTTCGCCAGCCTCATCGGAAAGTGAGCTTCACTTGCGGAGATCTATGTTCTCCGCTACTATTTTGTGAGCACAGAAGTCACCGCACATGGTGCAGACCTTGCTGTCGGCCGGCGCCCTTTCGGACCTTATCTTCACCGCCGTCTCTGGATCGATGGCGAGATCGAACTGCTCGCGCCAAAGCATGTCGCGACGGGCCCTGCCCATGGCCAGGTCCTGGTCGCGAGTTCCGTTCTTTATCATGTCGCCGACGTGGGCTGCGATCCTTGAGGCCATGACCCCCTCTCTTACGTCCTCGACGTTGGGAAGGGCGAGGTGCTCTGCGGGGGTGACGTAGCAGATGAAGTCGGCCCCGTAGGCGCTGGAGAGACTGGCGCCGATCGCCGCCACCATGTGGTCGTACCCCGGGGCGATGTCGGTGACCAGAGGCCCCAGCATGTAGAAGGGCTTCTCGCCCGAGAGGCGCTTCATCACCTTGACGTTCGCCTCGATCTCGTCTATGGGGATGTGGCCCGGCCCCTCGACGATCGTCTGGACCCCGAAGTCGTGGGCCTTGTCTGCAAGCTCGCTGTTGATTATCAGCTCCTGGATCTGGGCCCG
>JBFESM010000236.1:0-2838 GCA_041548445.1 Methanothrix sp.
AAAGAGGTACCTGGAGATCGAACAGAGGATGATCGCCTTCTCGAAAAAGACGGAAATTCCCATGGGCCACCTGGACATGGTCCTCTGGTCCAAGGAGACGGGCGAGATCTTCAAATGAAGTCCGCGAGTTTCGCGTTCCCTCTGCCCTTTTCTGTTTCAAGCCCCGCGGACTTGAGAGACCGCTCTGATATCCGCCCTCCGAAGGGTCTTTTGCCGTCTTTTCGCGGCTGGTCCTGGCTGTTGTAGTAAACCTCCCAGAGATTGGAGACGTCAGCATCGTCCTCGTCGGCTCCCGCATCCATGAGGCGGCTGAGCTCTTCCAGTGATCCTGCGACTCCGTCGCCCCTCGCCCTGAGAAAAACGCCCTCGTTGCAAAGGGATGCCCAGGACCTCGTCTCGTCGCCCAGGACGATGATCGTTCCCGGAAACCTCTTCGCAAAAAAGTCGGCGACCTCAAACCCGATATCGTGGTCGGGGCTCATCCGGCCGCAGAGAACCTTTCTTCCTCGGGGCGCGAGCCTCACAAACCCCCTCATCCGGTGTATCTCCCCCTGGACCGAGTACACCATCCTCCTTATGCGGACGATCTTCGGATCCGTTGAGGTCTCAATCTCCAGGGGCGTGAGCTTTCTCGCCTGTTCGATAAGCCTCTCGTCAGAGTTTTTGTGAGCTGCGAGAAGCTCGATGAAGTCGTCGGGGTTTCTCATCCGATCCACCGATCCAGGGTTGTGCCGCATTTTCCGTCGATCTTGAGGAAAGGCCCCGCCCGGCGCGTCACGACGCCCAGGGCCGCTAGATCCCTCATCCTCTCGATTCTATTCTTCTTTCGGAGGAGGGCGATCCTCCGGGCGCTCTTCGGGCCGATCCCCGGCACCCTTATCAGCTCACCGAAGGAGGCCGAGTTTGGGTCGATCGGCGAATCGAAGAATTCTTTGGCTATCGTCATCTTTGGATCTTTGTTTCGAAGAAAACCGTCGTCGTCGAAGGCGGCTAGGATCTCCTTTTTGTCAAGCTTGTAGACCCTGTAAAGCCAATCGACCTGGTAGAGGCGGTGCTCCCTCCAGCGGGGCTCTTCTTCCTTACCCTCGAAGGCGGTGCCCGCCACCGGCGTGAAGGCGGAGAAGTAGACCCGTCTCAAGTCCATGACGTCGTACTCGAAGTGGAGACGGTCGAAGATCTCCCGGTCGCTCTCCTCTGCGGCCCCCACCACCATCTGGGTGGTCTGGCCCGCGGGAAGATCCACCTTTTTCGATAGATCCCTCACGTACCTCTGCCTCGCGAGGATGTCCCTCTCGTAATCTTTCGATGGGCATAGCTCAGTCAATCTGGACTTCGACGGTGCTTCGAGGTTTACGCTGACCCTGTCCGCCAGCTCCATCGCCTCTCTCACGTGCTCCTTCGACGATCCGGGAAGAATCTTCAGGTGGACGTAACCCCGGAACTGGTGGGTTCTTCTCAGAAGCCTCACCGTCTCGATCATCTCCTCCATGGTGGCGTTTTCGTCTTTGCCGATGCCGGAGCTCAAAAAGAGCCCCTCGATCCGATTTGTTCTATAGAGGCCGACGGTGATCTTCGCAAGCTCATCGGGCGAGTAGGAGAAGGTTTTCGAACCACCTTCGCGGCTCCGGGCGTTGGAGCAGTACCTGCAGTCGTGGGGACAGGCGTTGGTGTAGAGGGTCTTGAAGAGGCTGACGCACCTCCCGCTGCCGGTGAAAGAGTGGCATAGACCCCCTCTCAGGACATCACCCAGCCCATCGATTCCCTCGACCTTCCTCTTCGTCGATGTGGACGAGCAGATGTCGTGCTTCGTCCCCCTTCCCAGGGCATCGACCTTGACGGGGTCGATCTCCAGGCCCGAGGTGGTGCCCAGGGAGTCGAACCTGCTCAGAGCGGCGAGACGCGCCATCTTCTCCAGGGTGGTCACAGTCTCAAAAACGCATGACCTTCAAATAGGGGTTTTGGATGTGCGGCGCGAAAGTATCCGGGCGATTGGAAGCTTGAGACGAACTCGATCGCCGCCAAGCCTCCGAAAATTTGAGCCTCTTTCAGCCCCCCTCGTCGGAGATCTTATAATTTTTAACCGAATATGCGAGGGCGTTGAGATCGCATACAAGCAAGAAAAGTATACGACATATTTCTATCATTTTGCTCAAAATATGGGCGTCTTAAGAGGAATGCAGAGGATTCTAATGTTTAATATAAATATTAATACAAATTTAATCTTTAAAACCTATCAAGTCAACTAATCGAAGGAGATATATCCCGATAAGGTACAAAATAATAGGATGTTTGATCGAAGGCGATGGTCATGACCGACAATATTGAAACTTACACATATCGTGCCGGAAAGAAGGTCCCTCTCGAAAAGGAACCCGACCAGTTCGTGGTCCGGGCGCTGCCAGAGACGCTGAAGGAGATGGGAATCGAAGACGCTGAAAAGGTATCCTCGGCGTCCTCCAGAGTCACATCAAAGGTGGCAGACCTGGAGGTCTTAATGAGCATGACAAGATACCTCGCCCCCACCCATCACGCTTACCGCGTCGCTGAGACCGGGGAAGAGTTTCTGATCACAGACCGGGTTCTCGTCACCTTCCGGGAGGCTCTGCCTCCAGGCGAGGTGGACGCCTTTGCAGGGAAGTACGGGCTCATCAGGCTCAGGTCCTACTCAGACCGCGACTACCTCTTCCAGCTCACCGAGGGGACCGGGATGAACCCGGTCAAGCTGGTGGTGAGGCTGATGGAGCAGGAGCCGATCGTCGAGACCGCAGACCACGACCTCAACCGGCGGATGAGCACCTACGAGCTCTCCCTCCCGACAGACCCCGACTATTCGAGCCA
>JBFESM010000237.1:0-2836 GCA_041548445.1 Methanothrix sp.
AGCCCGACGCTCATCAGGGGGCGTTTCTTGCGGCCATCACCGCCAAGGGCGCAACCCCCGAAGAGATCGCGGGAAGCTGGGAGGCGATATACGAGCTTGACACCTTCAAGGTCTCACCGAGGGTATCAGGGGATCTCTTCGAGAACTGCGGGACTGGGATGGACGCCGTCGATACCTTCAACATCAGCACCGCGGCCTCCATCGTCGCGGCCGCAGCAAACGTTCCTATGGCAAAGCACGGGGCAAGAGCGATAACCTCCCAGTGCGGGACCGTCGACATCCTGGAGGTCCTGGGGGTGGAGGTGGAGGCCGACCCCTCGATCGTCAAAAGAAGCATCGAAAGGGCGGGGATTGGGATCTTCAACGGCATGAGCCCCAAGGTCCATCCGGTGGGCCTCGGGAGGATCCTATCAAAGATAAGGTTCGGGACGATCCTGAACATCGCCGGGTCTCTCGCAAACCCGGCGATGCCTAGGTGTGGGGTAAGGGGAGTTTACTCGAAGGATCTGGTGGTTCCCATCGCTGAGGCGATGAAAAAGATCGGCTATTCGAGGGCGATGGTCGTCTTCGGTCTCGCCTCCGATGGCCAGCGGGGGATGGACGAGGTGTCGCCCTCGGGAAAGACCTTCGTCGCCGAGGTTCGGGAAGACGGCGGTATAGAGACCTTTGAAGTCGCTCCAGAAGACTTCGGGGCGGAGCCGGTGGAGGAGAAATTTCTCCTCCCCCGGAAAGATCGGATCGAAGAGGCGACCGAGCTCCTCAGGGTCCTCTCCGGCATAGAGAGGGGCCCAAGAGAGACGACGGTCTGCATCAACTCCGCCCCAATACTCATGATGGCGGGGAAGGCTGAGATCCTATCGGAGGGGTTTTCGATATCAAGGGAGATCATCCGGTCCGGTTTGGCCCTTGATAAGCTCAGCGAGTGGGTGAGGGCCCAAAACTCAGATTCCCTGGCCGGAGCCGAGAGGCTCGAGCTTCTCGTCGAGAGGGCCGCGAACTGAGCCAAAAAGACGCAAGCATGGGGGGCCAACCCCCCCATCATCCTTTGGGTCCGATCTCCAAAATTCCCGAGACCTTCGCCAGGTACCTTTCCATGTAGGCGTCGCAGACCTCCCACTGGACGTCGACTTTGATCTCGGCCATGATCTCCTGGAGCTGGACCTTCACCTGGTCCCAGGTGTACTTGTTCAGTGATCTGCAAAGCTCCGTCAGGAGGCGGAGGGTGGGAACGAAGATCTTCTTGAACTCGGCCCGGATGAAGACCATGAAGGGCTCGGATAAGTCCCTGTAGACGTAGGATCGGAGCTCCGCCAGAAGGTCGTACTGAGCCTGGCAGGGATCGTCGTAGGGATCTATCGCCTCCCTCTCCCAGTGCTCGCCCAGCCTCTCGTACCCCTTCTTGATCATCTCGTCGACCCTGGCCCTGGCATCGCCGTCGCCGACCTCGGCTGCGAGCTTGTATCCTGTGAGCCGGAGCCGGAGGAGCTGCATCCTCCCCTCCTCGAAGGTGAGGTTCAGATGGAACCTGCTCAGGTATTCGGCCATGTGAGAAAGCCTCGTCTCTGGATCGAAGGTGACGCCCATTCGATCACGTCCCCTTTGTCCCTGCAGCGCGGCTGGCCAGCCTTCCTGACTTGCCAGAGCCCGTCCGTCGATCGAAGATTCGTGACCCGTTCATATTCGGACTTTTATATCTTCAGAGTTTAAGACCTTTGGCCCTGAATGAAAGCAGGTCAGCTTTGATGAGCCGGCCTTGTTGAGGGCATAAATTTATCCGAAGATCGATCGTAAGCCCTGGAAGTCAGGAGGATTTCGAGGTTGGTGCAAGTTTTTTTGGAGATCATGAGGCCCGGGAACTGTCTGATGGCGGCCGTCGCCGCCCTGATCGGTTTTCTTGTGGCGGACGCAAGGCCCGAGCCCCTCACAGCGGCTCTCGTCTTGCTTGCGGTCTTCGTCGTGACGGGGGCGGGAAACGCCGCCAACGACTACTTCGACCGGGAGATCGACGCGGTCAACAGGCCCGGCCGGCCTATACCTAGCAACAGAATCAGCCCCGATCGAGCCCTCAGCTGGTCGATCGTCCTCTTCGCCCTCGGGTGTCTCGCTGCCCTATTCATAAACCCCCTTGCTTTCGCCATAGCCGCCTTCAACTCGATCTTGTTATACCTATACGCCCGAAATCTGAAGGTCACGCCCTTTGCCGGAAACCTGGCAGTGGGGTACCTGACCGGCTCCACCTTCCTCTTCGGAGGGGCCGCGGGAAATAACGTCGAGATCACCGCGTTCTTATTCCTTCTCGCGTCTCTCGCCACCCTGGCAAGAGAGATCGAAAAGGACATCGAGGACGAAGCGGGCGATAGAATCAGCGGGGCGAAGACCCTGCCCATCGTCATCGGCGAGGGGCGGTCGTCCCTCCTCGCCGCCCTCTTCGTCCTCGCGGCGATCGGTCTCAGCTACCTTGCGCCCCTTGGGAGGGCCTACATCGCCGCGGTCACCGTCGCCGACATTCTATTCCTCGTGGCCCTTGCGAGCATCATCAGGGGTGAGGCCCCTAGGGCCCAGAAGATGCTGAAGATGGGTATGGCGGCGGCCCTTGCGGCCTTCCTGGTGGCGGCATTGGCGGGATTTGGTTATCTCTGAGGTGAGGGCCTAGCATCATAATCGGGGCCGCCAGAACCGCCACGACCTACCGGGTCTGGCGCTGGTGAGGCAACGGCCTCCGCATCTGGGGCAGATCTGTGTCTCCTCCAGCGGCTCTGTACATATCGCCTTCCGGACCGTAATCGAGCCTTTTCCTCTGCAGACCTTGCAGATCTCCTCGTCGGAGATGTCGGTC
>JBFESM010000238.1:0-2836 GCA_041548445.1 Methanothrix sp.
ACCCCATCCTTCGTCGCCCTCGTCGAAGGTGCTGGCCAGAGTCTGGGCCGATCCGACCGAGCCCTGCAGTCCGAGAACTAGTAGCAGAACCGAAGATAGAGCATAAATCGCCTTCATTTTCGCTTCGCCTCGATCGAACTTCTGCAGATAAAGTATAATATCTTTTGTGTTTTCAATACGAACTTTGAGAGGCTTCTTGCGAAGATTTGAGGGGCTTGGACCCGTTCCAGTATTCAGCTATCCGGTGACTACATAAATCGGAATGTTTCGAGAAAATCGAGGAGATGCCCCGAAACCTTCTGATGAATCTTTTTTCGAAAATACGCAACCGTCGGTTCTGTTTCGCAACAACTAAATATAGATCCGGCCAACCACCTCTGAGATGTTCGAGGCCTGGGACGAGTATCATCTGATAAACGGTGAGCTTTGTAGGCTTACCGAGAGCCTGCCGGGCTCGGGCCTTGGCGAGGTCATAAAGTACGTCCTCACCTCGCCCGGAAAGAGAGTCCGGCCCCTCATACTCGTCCTCTCGTCTGAGGCCTTCGGCTGCAACCCCGCCAAATCGGTGAACGCCGCCCTGGCGATGGAACTGGTCCACGCGGCCTCCCTCGTCCACGACGACATCCTCGACTGCGGGACGGAGAGGCGGGGCGTGGCCAGCGCTTTTCAGAAGTACGGGATGGAGGCGGCCCTCCTCTGCGGCGACTACCTGATATCCAGGTCCATCGGTCTCATGTCCGGATACAGCCAGGCGGTGATCGAGGCCTTCTCCGAAGCCTGCATGGAGATGTCCGAAGGGGAGATGCTCGATCTCGCCAACAGGAACAGGCCCGAAGACTACTACCTTTGCATCTGCAAGAAGACGGCGTCTCTCATATCCGCCTCCTCCAAGATCGGATGCCTGATAGCGGGCGCGGACGGAGATGACGTCGCCCTCTTCGAGAGCTACGGGATGCACCTGGGCCTCGCCTACCAGGTAGCCGACGACCTGAACGAGTTCCTCGGGATGGAGAAGGGCAAATCGTCGGAGAAGACCTCCATCACCCTTCCCGTGATTTACAGAAGGGAACACTCGACAGAGACGACGCTCGGCCTCTGCGCCGAGGTGATCCGGGACCACTGCCGCGCCGCAAAGAAGGCTCTCGCCGAGGCCGGCGGAGACGAAGAGATCAAGGCGAGGCTAGGAAGCATCGTCGACAAGTGGGGAGAAGAATGCAAGTCGCTGAAAAACCGCTGCTGAAGATAGAGGCCGAGACCGAGGGCGGCAGGATCACCTTCCGAGCGACTGGCCCCCTCTCTCGGGTCGCAGGTCCCGTCATGAGAAAGATCAACGAGACCTTCGCGAGCGAGAAGCCGATCCGGTCGGGGCCCGACCAGATAATCTTCTCCACCTGGATCCCCCCGGCCCCGAGTCCCGCCTTCGACCGGATGATCTCATCCCAGGTGGCGGCCCTGACGAGGAGGAGGGTCCCGGACCAGGTCTCCATCGCCATCATCCGCGCCTGCCCCAACGACTGCCTCCACTGCAGCGCCCCGTCGCGGAAGGGGGAGATCCTCAGCTCCGAGGACGTAAAGAGGGTGATCGGCGAAGCCCTGGACCTAGGAAGCTACATGATATCCTTCGACGGTGGTGAGCCGATGCTGAGGCGCGACCTTCCGGAACTGGTGGCCCAGGTCGACGACAGGGCGATATCCGCCTCCTTTTCCAGCGGCTACGGCCTGACCGAGGAGCGGGCAAAGTCCCTCAAAAGGGCCGGCCTTTACGCCGTCAGAATCAGCATCGACAGCCCCCACCCCGAAGAGCACGACCGGTTTCGGGGAAGAAGTGGCGCCTTCTCCGACGCACTGTCGGGGATAAAAAACGCCCTGGCTGGAGGCCTGATGGTGGACCTCTTCATGGTCGCATCCCCCATGAACATAGACGACCTGGAGGACGCCTATTCTCTCGCGGCAGAGCTTGGGGCTCACGAGCTATCCCTCTACGAGATCGTTGCCGTGGGGAGGTGGTCGTCCCATCTTGATGATGTCTTGAGCAAGGGCGACGTGGACCGGCTCCGTCGGTTCCATCAGGAGAAGAACCGCTTGCCAGAAGGGCCCAGGGTCTCGGCATTCCCCTACCTCCTCGGCCCCGAGATGTTCGGATGCTTTGCGGGCCGAAGATGGCTTCACGTCGACGCCTCGGGCGACGTTCTCCCCTGCGCCTACATGCCGATCTCCTTTGGGAACGTCCGGGAGAAGAGCCTGAAGGAGATCTGGAAAGAGATGGGACGGGACCGGTGGATGAAGGGAAAGCCCGAGGGCTGCATGATGAAGGACCAAAAGTTCAGGCAGGCTCACTCATCCATATTCGAGACGGGCGAATAACTTCTCCGGTTCCCGTTTTCGAAAAACAAAACGATTTTATACCCAGAAGTTAATCTACAGGAACGGGGGTTAAAACTAGATGACCAACTGTAAGTTAGCTCTGTTATCTCTAGCGGTCCTCATCTCTTTCGTCTCCGCAGGCCAGGCTGCTGATGACTGGCTCGGGGGCGGGATGGCCATAGCGGACATACACAATACAGCCGAGTACATATCGAAGGTCGGCAGCGCCAGCGGAAATAATACGACCGTCGACAAGACCGACGGCGGCATCGCCACCATTCCAGAAGCAACCGCCGACCGGGAGGTCTACAACATCGGCGGGACGGGCGCGACCGCTCAGCCACCTGTCGCGGAGACCGCGGCTCCCTCAGAGCCGTCGGACTTTTCGGGGAGATGGTCTTTTGCGATGGCTGAGAGCACCACGAGATCCCTGGACCTGGCCCTCTACCAGAGAGCAGACCTCGTCTTCGGC
>JBFESM010000239.1:0-2747 GCA_041548445.1 Methanothrix sp.
ACCTTGGTGTCGTCTGCCAGATTCTGTATCTCCAGACTGTAGAGGACGTGGTTTGGAACGATCTCGTCTGCGGTCCCGGTCTTGGTCGCAGAGATGCCGTCTGCAGAGCAGCAGGAGAGCCAGTTGATCTCGACTGCCGTGAAGTTTGCGGCACAGATCCATTCGTCGCCGTTGCCGCCGCAGGCCTCGACCCGGTTCACCAGCTCGTCGCCCCGGAAGTTCGTCACGTCGAGCCAGAGTCCGATGGGGATCTTGTCGCCTGGGGAGATGTGGGTGAGGGACCAGTTGGCGCCGCCGGAGGCGATGGTCGGCCTATAAGTCGAGTTGATGAAGCCGGATCCCGGAGGGAATAGGTCCCTCACGAAAACCGGCTCGATGGTCCTATCGCCATCGTTCTCGATTGTTATGACGTAGTGGGCGAGGGTCCTGTCGTTCTCATGAACGAGGGTCCCCTCCTTAACCACGCTGAGGTGGGGCTGGCCATACCCGGAGGCTTCGTGAAGCTGGAGATCTCTTTGGATGGTGTAGTCACCTTCGTACTGCTCATCCATATCGATACTGTCATCGGAGACGACCCTGTATCGGGCCGTCCCCGAGAAGTTCGCCTCCGTCTCCATCTCGCCTAAGCCGAAAGCCACCGTCGTCTTATCGAGGCGGTCGACACCGCTGTACTCCTCGCCGATGTAGCTCTCACCCGGCCGTTTGGAATAGATGCCTTCGCTCCATTTGAGGGATAGGTTCGTCGACGGGCTGCCGCCGACTGCGAAGCTCGTGGGCCTGTGGGTGAGCGAGACCGACTTTGCGATGTAGTTGGTGTAGGTCTCGATCCTCTCCTCGGACTGGTAGGATCCCGTCCCCGACTCGTGGACCTTCTGCTCGTCCCCGACCTTTTTATTCACCGCCACAAACCCCGTCCCCGCGACGGACCTTTCGGAGACTATGTTTGAGCCGTAATCGTCCACCCGCTCGCTGATCTTGAAGCTGCCGGAGTAGTCCTCGGAGGCCACAAAAGTCGGGGTCTCCTGGGGAGTCCCGTTGGGGCTGGACTTTTTGAAGACTTCCAGGCTCGACGCCCCGTCGAAGGTGGACTCTACTTCCATCTCGGTGCCGTTGCCGTCCACGCCGATGGCAGCCTCTCGATCGAGGGAGTCGCCGTAAAGGTAGGACTCCTTCATCGCCGTGCCCGTGGCCGAGTTTCTAAGAACCGTGATCTTTGTGAAACCTCCGCCGAAGGTCGACCTCGATATCTCCAGGACCGGACGGGACAGAGAGTTGTTCTCAGAGACTTTGATCGACGAATGGCCGCCCTCTGAACTTATCTCATCCGCAAACCCGATCTGCCCCAGCAGGACCGATAGAAGACAAGCACCAACGACCAGCAACATCAAGAAACCGCGCATAAACCACCCACCTCCAAACTGGACTGAAACCCGAGCTTCCGGGCTACCCGTCATATCTTTATCCTCCACCTTTTTAAACCCATTTGAGTTAGCAGGGGTTCGGATATTTTCTGGGGTGAAATTGTTGGCTGTGATATCGGTTCTGGCGGAGGGGTACGCCGCGAGGCTCGAGGGCGGGAAACTTCGGGCCTCGCCGTCGGCGGTCCTGATAGAGGATTCTGGGATCAGGGTTCTGGTCGACCCGGGAGCCGACAGAAGAGGGCTTCTTTTTGGTCTATCGAGAAAGGGCCTCCATCCCGAGGATGTGGATCTCTTGTTCGTCACCCACACCCATCTCGACCACATCCTCAACCTGAGGCTCTTTCCTGAGGCGGACGTCTGCGATTCGAGCTTCATTTACAGGGGCGACGAGGAGATCCCTTACGGGAATTTCGTCCCTGGGACGAAGATCGAGGCGGTTCCGACGCCCGGCCACAGTCCGGATCACGCGTCCCTCCTGGTTCCTGTCGGGGCTGAGATGTGGCTTGTGGCAGGAGACCTCTTCTGGTGGTGGGACGATGCCGTCCAGAGGACCGATTTTGAATCCCTCATGGAGCTGGAAGATGAATCTGCTACAGACCCCACGGCCCTGAGGACGAGCAGGATGATGGCGCTCGCGAGGGCCAACGTCGTGATCCCGGGCCACGGGAAGATCTTCCGCTTGATTCGGAGGTCTGAAACTGGTCTTCAATAGTCACCTTTTAGTAGTTTTTCAAGAAGGGTTGTAACCATGCAAGAGGAGATCTTCTGCCCCAAATGTGGCGACTTTACAGAACACGTCACGGTCAAGCTCGGACGGGAGCACCTCGTCAAATGCGAGGTCTGCGGAACGGTCCATCCCACCAAACTGGAGCGAACAAGGCTTGCGACCCTCAGGGTGATCATCAGCGCCAAAGACGCCTCCCAGCGCCGCACCATCGAGATTCCGGCAGAGGATCTCCTCAAGGTGGGCGACGAGATTCTGGTGGACGACGGTGTCGGGGACGTCGCGATGGTCGAGATCACCTCCATCGAGCTTGAGGGCGAACGGCGGGAGGAGACGGCCAGGGCCGTGGACGTGTTGACCCTCTGGACGAGGGCCGTGGACGAGGTAGTGGTGAAAGTCTCGGTCCACTGGAGGGGAAAGACCACCTCTTACGCCATCTCGGCTAGGGGGGATGAGACCTTCGTGGTTGGCGAGGCCAGGACCGCCGACGGGAGAAGGTTCAGGGTGGAGAAGATCAAGCTTCGCGATGGGAGATCTCCGGATAGAGCCCCTGCCAAAGACATAATCAGGGTGTGGGGGGGCGCCCTTTGATGAAAGACGAG
>JBFESM010000240.1:0-2729 GCA_041548445.1 Methanothrix sp.
CGCGGAGATATTTACTGGAAAAAAACTCCAAGTCCCTATTAATATCGATTATGTTCTGCCTGTGAGGATAAGAAGAAAGGATCTGCTGGACCATCCTGTTATCAAATCCTTGGAGGTCATAACATTTCCCAACGCTACGAACTTCGCTGTGACCGATGAACAGTCACGAATTCTCAATGAAATGATCTTCGCCCCCAAACCATATACCATCACCCAATGTGCCGAGGACACTGGCTTCGATCTCGCAACCCTGGAGCGCTGGGTCCGTGCTATCAAGCGGAAAGGGCAGGCAGTCCTCTATGGTCCGCCTGGAACCGGGAAGACGTACGTCGCCGAGCATCTGGCAAGACACCTGATCGGCGGAGGAGACGGCTTCGCCGACTTGGTACAGTTTCATCCGGCCTACGCCTACGAGGACTTCATCCAGGGGATAAGGCCAGTCTCGGACGAAAACGGCGGGCTGAAGTACCCTCTTGTTCCGGGACGGTTCCTCGATTTCTGCAAGCGGGCCGATTCCTGTCATGGAACCTGCGTTCTGATCATCGACGAGATCAACCGCGCCAACCTTTCCCAGGTCTTCGGGGAACTGATGTATCTGCTCGAATACCGCGAGCGAGAGATCCCCTTGGCTGGTGGCAGAACTCTACAGATACCCGAAAACGTCCTCATCATCGGGACGATGAACACCGCCGACCGCTCCATAGCCCTGGTGGATCACGCCCTCAGGCGGCGCTTCGCCTTCCTGCGGCTCCAGCCAAATCACGATGTTCTCCGCAAATATCATCAAAATACCGGCTTCTCGGTTGATGGGCTGATCGGGGTTCTGCGCCGACTGAACAACCAGATCAGCGATCCTCACTACGAAGTGGGGATATCCTTCTTCCTCCAGGAAGACCTCACTGAGGAGATCGAGGACATCTGGAAGATGGAGATCGAGCCCTACCTGGACGAGTACTTCTTCGACCGGCCCGAGAAGGTCGATGACTTCCGCTGGGATAAGGTCGGAAGAGAGATCAAGCCATGAACTCCAAAGAAATTCAGCGGATAGAGCTGGTGGAGTACGAATCCCGAAGATTTCCCGAATCCGAGATCTCCGAAGAGCTTGGCATGAAGATATGGCAGAACTACGGGAGCCAGATCTCAATAGACGAGCCATCCTTCAAGAACGGCAACCAGTGGTCTCTGACTGCAAACGGCTGGGCGGGTCACATACCCCTGACTCCAGAGTTTCAGATCGCCCTCCTGCCAAAAGTGGAGATAAGGAACTTATTTGGGATGCTGGAGTACGCCTACCGGTTGAAGAGCAAGAGCCTCAGGTTTCCCGAAGGCTTAACCGAATGCGATTCATTGGAGGAATTTTACGAGACCCTGGCCAAGCTCTTCGCCCTCAGGGTCCTCGACCGGGGGCGCAAGGGCTTCTTTAGATCTTATCAACCCCGGAAAGATCGAATCCCCTATGTCCGCGGCCGCTTCGACGTCCAGAAGAGCTGCCAGAAACCCTGGGATGTGTTGCCAGAATGCAGCTACGAGGAGCACACCTCCGACGTCGAGGATAATCAGATTCTAGCCTGGACCCTGCGGCGGATCCTTCAAAGCGGGGCATGCACCGAGCGATCCTTGCCCCAGGTTCGAAGAGCCTATCAGTCTCTTCGGGGCCTGGCAACCCCGATTCCATGCGACCCCCAGGATTGTGTGGGTCGGCTTTACAACCGTCTGAACCAGGACTATCAGCCGATGCACGCCCTATGTCGCTTCTTTTTGGAGCAGAGCGGACCGTCTCATCGAATCGGAGATCGAACGATGATCCCTTTCCTGGTGGACATGGCAAAGCTTTACGAGCTCTTTGTGGCAGAATGGCTGAAGCTGAAGGCTCAAAAGCTGCCGGATTTTGTTGTAAAATCTCATGAAGAAGTTGTCATCGGTCAGGATGGAAGGATCAAATTCAACATCGATCTTGTGGTCTACGAACTGGACACAGAGAAGGCGCTCTTCGTCCTCGACACCAAGTACAAAGCGCCGGACCATCCAGGAAATGACGACATAAGTCAGGTGGTAACATATGCGACCGCTAAGGGATGCCATGAGGCGATACTGATCTATCCCAAACCCCTGAACCTGGATGAAAGGGTCGGGAAGATAAGAGTTCGCAGCCTGGCCTTTTCTTTAGATGGCGATCTCGAAGAGGCTGGCCGCAATTTTCTGGAGAACCTACTTCCAGGCGAAGATCAGTGAGGCTACGCCTCTGGGGATCAGCACCGTCGCGGCCCGCCCCTCTTCTTTCTCCTCTTCTCGGGCTCGCGGTTCCGGTAGCGGACCAGGTGCCAGTTGTCGATCTCCCAGAGGTCGAGGGCCCGCTCCTCCTCCTTGAGGTAGCCTCGCGCCCTCTCCATCAGCTCGTTCCAGTCGACCTGGTGGCCGTCGAACTCCGGTCCCTCGACGCAGGCAAGCTTAGTCTCGCCGCCGATGTTGACGCGGCAGGCGCCGCACATCCCGGTCCCGTCGATCATTATCGGCATGAGGCTCACCCTCGTCTCGACGCCGAAGGATTCAGAGACCCGTGAGCAGGTCGCCATCATGAAGGTGCAGCCGACCAGGTAAATCCGGTCGATCTGCTCGGATTCTAGGAGCTCCCTCAGGGGGTCCTTGGCATATCGAGCAACGCCCACCGTCTTGTCGCCGGAGGTGACGATCAATTGGTCGCTCGCCTCCTCCAGCCGGTCGAGCCAGAA
>JBFESM010000241.1:0-2704 GCA_041548445.1 Methanothrix sp.
CGCAGTCTCCGTCACAGTTCCCGCAGTCTCCGTCACAGTTGCCAGCTGGCATAGAGAAGGCGGGTGTCAAGATGAGACAGGCCACTGCCGCCAGCACAACCAATATTTTCATAGTCTTCATTTCACAAACCTCCAAGCGAGAACGGCCATCCGACCAGCTGGATACGCCGCCCTTCCGCCCCACCTTTGCGCCGAACGACAGAAGTAAGTTGCGCATAAGAGGGCCGGACCGATCGCCGGGAGAGGCCGTTCAGAAGGTTCATCCTTCCTCCGTTCCAGCTCTGAGCCGCTCGGATAGTTCGATGACGTTCGTTCTGCCCCATTCTTTCTTTGTCACGATATTCCTCCTCTCCAGAGAGACTATTATCCCGGTGAGGGAGGATTTGGGAATTCCCGTCTCGTACCTGATGTCGGCCTGGGTCATCTTCCCCTCGTGCTTTATCAGAGCCTCAAAGACCGACCTCTCCCTCTCAGTCAGGGTCTCCATCACCGCCGCCATCTCCCCCGAGATCAGAGCCCCGGCGCTCTCGTCCTCGTCGGGCGGGACGGTGGCTGAGTCTGCGAGGACCGCATCGCCCTCGGTCTCGGCCTCGGAGCGCACCTCATCGTCAGCCTTTTGGACCTCGCGAATTGCCTCGGCGGCCCCGATGGCCTCGAGGTCGTAAGAAGTCTCCGCACCCCCAGGCGAGGGAGAGCTGCCCGGCTTTCTGAACTTGACCGCCGCGACGATGACGATCAGAGCGAGAATGATGGCGCCGACCAGGGCTAGAGAAAGTGAAAAGCTTTCCGCGGACGGAAGGCCGGTTGCCGCCACCTCCACCTGGTCGCCGTTCAGGGGCTGGCGGTACCGGACGGCGGCAGAGGGGCTTGTTACGTCGTAGCCGTGAAACTCCACCACGAAGGAGTCGATGGAGGAGGATACGAGATAATCGAGACCTTCAGTGCCGGTGATGTTGCTGAGCTGGACGTCTTTTGATAGGTAAAAGGTAACGTGGTACTCGCCGTAACTCCCCTCCGCGGGCAGCCTAATCTCCCATTCGTCCCCATTTTTCCAGGTGAGGACATTTGTTACCGCGTAAAGCTGGCGAGCGTCGTCATCGTACTGATATTCTGAGGCGTTCAAAAAGGGCAGACCTTCGATGCCTTTCACGTATCCTGTCACCAGAGCCTTGCCAGCATCATCCGCGTAGATGTCGAGGACCAGGCCCCTGGAATCGGGACTCTCGTCCTCCAGGGCCCAAGAGCCCGAGCTGAGGACGATGGCAGCGGTCATGAATAGGGTTAACGCCAATCGGCTCAGTCTGTCGATATCCTTCATCGAGATCCTTTTGCATAGCTCGTTTTGGTCGGAAGTTGGAGGTCGAATATATTTAAGATTTGGGCGGCATGCAAGGTGAAGGGCAGGCAACCTCCATGGGAGAAAGACCGTTGGTCGCCTTTTGGGGACAACCGGGCACTTTTCAAGTCCCGAAGAGACGTATAATTCATAAATGATAAAGTTCAATCTCGGATGTTCTATATGAGCCGGAAGTCTTACGGTCGCGGGATCGCCTCGGTGACGGCCCTCCTATCTCAAGCTTTGCTCATCCTGCTTTTATCGGCCTCCATCCAGGGGGCCGGAGACCTGGTGGCGAACGAATACGGCGAGATCGATGAAACGCCGATGGGAACGGATCCTGCGACGCAAGAGGAGGTTGCAAGTCTTGCAGCGGGCTCTGAAGAGGTGAGTGCCGAAGAGGCGGCCACCTCGGGATCGACTGAACCCGAAGATGTCTCGGCTTTCTCCGATGCCGAAGTGACTTCGAGCGAAGGTGAGGCGGTCGAGATCGACTCTTCGGAGACGGTCGACTCCACCGACTCTGAGGAGAATGAAGAGGAAGCGGCTGAGCCGACGATGGCCGAGGCGGTGGTCTACGTCTTCAACAACGACGACGACACCCTGAGCATATCCCTCTTCATAGACTCGGAGCTGAAGGATACCGAGGACGTCTCCAAGGAGAAGGAGAAAAAGTTCGGCAACTACGAGCTCGAGGCCGGATCTCACAGGTTCAAGATCACCTGGTGGGACGACGACACCAAAAAGACCCACGACGAGAAGCTGGTCGCGACGGTGGAGGAGGAGACGGCAGTCACCCTCTACACCACCCAGAACAAGGAGCCTGAGGATTTCGAGGTCAACGTGATGTTGAGAAACGAGAACTCCGAAGACCTCGAAGCCTACCTGTACATAGACGGCGAGTACGAAAAGCAGAAGAGCGCCAAAAAGGAGAGTACCACCGACTTCGGCAAGTTCGACCTCGAAGAGGGGACCCACGAGCTGGCGGTGAGGTGGCAGGACCCGCAGACGAATATCGAGTACGAGAAGAGAAAGACCGCCAGGGTAGACGGAAAGGACGTTGTGACCTTCTACGCCCCCCAGGGGATGACCTTCGAGAGCGATGAGAAGGCCGCCTCGACGAGGACGGCCCCCCCTTCGACCTCAACGAAAGACGACGAAGAGAAAGACCCATCATCCGAGATCGGAATGAGCGACTCAAGAGAGGCGCCGCTCGATCTCAAAGCCACCGCTGACAAAGGAAAGGCGATTCTGGAAGAAACGACGGTGAGCGACCGGGAGGCCGCGCCCGATGAGAATAACGAGGGCGAAGGTTCCGATTTGACGAGCGCGACCCTGTACATCTCGACGATCGGGGCGATCCTAGCC
>JBFESM010000242.1:0-2700 GCA_041548445.1 Methanothrix sp.
GATCCCGCCGATCATGTTGTATACATCTTCGAAGCCGAGCCGCACCATGACCTTCGCCGCGTTTCTCGACCTGATCCCCACCAGGCAGTAAACCAGGTATGTCTTGTTTCTGTCGAGCTTTTCGAGATCGGCCTCGAATGTGGGAGAGTGATAGTCCAAGTTCACCGATCCCTCGATCCTGCCCATCTCATACTCCCTCGGGGTCCGAACGTCCAGGATCACGAAGTCGGGATCGCCCCCTCTTTTCCGTATCAAAAGGCTCGATTCCCGGGGGTCGAGGTTTCCGAGCGGCGGTTTTGAAGGAGATGCCATTCAAATAGCTCCGATGGGAGATGTCGACGCCGAATACTTGAAACCTTTTACCGAAAATAGAAAAATAGCGGTTGATAGAAAACGGATGGGGGCTCGTGGTGCGAAGCTGCACGACTGCGGCACCCATCCAGTTTCAAAATGGTTTGTCTGCTGTTCGTCCGAATTTACTCGGTCTCGTCTTCGGTCTCGTCTTCGGTCTCGTCTTCAGTCTCGTCTTCAGTCTATTCGACGACTACATCGTCTTCGACGACCTCGCCGTCATCGGTCTCGACGACCTCGGTCTCCTCGACTACTTCCGCCTCTTCATCGACGAGCTCGAGGTAGTACTCCTCGGATCCCTGGAGGGTCACGGCCGCGATGCATCCGGTCTCGTCCATTACGCAGGCGCCATAGACCTCAACCATGTCACCGACTTCGACGTTCTCGTCGAAGGTTCCCCATGGCGGTGGGGTCGCCTGGAAGACGGTTACGTTGATCATGTCGCTGCAGAAGTCGCTCTCCTCATCAGCAGAGACATCGACGGTCCAGAAGGTGGGGGCGCCGGGCATTTCGCCCATGAATAACTCCGCCGCAACTCCAGTGAACTCGATCGTGGCGATCTCGTCGACGATCTCCTCTTCGCTCATCTCTTCTGCCATTGCCATTCCTGCGGATAGCAGGATGGCCAATACCATAATGAGGTTTTTATACATTACCATTTTCCTCCCTACGACGGGTAACGACATTTCCAGTATAAAGATTTATTCTATGTTTTATTCGTTCAGCGTTAAAATATCGGAGTTGGATCGCCCCGTAATGGAGATGACATCCTGAAGTAACAACTCTTATGATATCGGAGAGCAAATAGGCGATCTGAGATGACTCGAAGGTGTGAAGATCTGGGGGAGAGGGAGATTGTGAGGAGGATCACAAAGATCCTGGGCATATCGGAGAGGGACGACTGCGCCATGGCGGAAGATGGCGAAAGATACCTCGTCTGGACGACGGACATGCTCCATCAGAAGGCCGACTTTCCGGGGATCGCGACCCCCTGGCAGATCGGCTGGATGACGATCGCCGTGAACTTGAGCGACGTGGCGGCGATGGGCGCCGTGCCCATCGGCCTCCTGGTGGCCGCAGGAATCCCGCCAAAGACGGATCTATCCTTCGTCGAGGAGATGTTCACAGGGATGAAAGACTGCGCCTCACGATACGGAACGAAGGTCCTGGGCGGCGACCTCGATTCCCATGAAGAGCTGACCCTCACCGGGACCGCCCTCGGCAGGGTCGAAAAAGACCTCGTCCTCCGCCGACGGGGCGCGCGGCCAAAAGACCTCCTCTGCACCACGGGAACCCTGGGATCGGCTGGTGCAGGCCTGCGGATCGCCCTCGCGGCCGAAGGGAAAGATAGGGAGAGGGAGAGGATCGAAGGGGACCCAAACCATTTGGCGCTGACGAAAAAGCTTCTTGAGCCAGCCCCAAGGATGAAAGAGGGGCGGGCCCTCGCCCTATCGAGATCGGTCACATCCATGATGGACAACAGCGACGGCCTCGCCCTCTCCCTCTTCGACCTTGCGGAGGCAAGCAGCGTCGGCTTTTCTGTCCGAGAAGACATCATCCCGATCGATCCTTTGGTCGCAGGGGTGGCCGAGGACAGAGACGACGCCATCGACCTCGCCCTCACCGCCGGCGGCGACTTCGAGCTGGTCTTCACCGTGAGCCCCGACCGAATCGATGAAGCGAGGCTCGCCTGCGACTTCACCGTCATCGGGACAGCTCTGGAAGAGAGGGAGATCGTGACCGAGTCCGAGGGGGGAAGAAGAGCGTTGGAGCCTCGGGGCTACGAGCACATGAAGAAGCTTTGAAGACTGAAACTTTGAAGAGCGAGGGCGGCGAAGGCCCTCGAATCCGGATGGCCGATCATCGTGAACTCTTCTGACCTTCGCAGAAGTAGGGGCTCCGAAGAAAGGTGGCCTTCTCGATCAGCCTCTTCGTCTCCTCCAGATCGGCGTACCCCAGATCCACCAGGTTGTCGTTTCGAAGAAGGCACGGCTTCAGCTTGCCGTCGGAGGTGACCCGCAGCCTGGTGCAGTTGGCGCAGAACTCGGTGTTGTCGATCGGCCGGACCACCTCCACCTCGGCGCCGCCGATGAAGTACTTTCGCCTCCGGTGGAGGTCCCGCGTGACGATCTCGTCCGCCCGATCCTCAAGCTCACCCTCGATCCGCGAGAGATCTCCCCCGAGGCCGTGGCCCGATAGGTCCAACTGCTCGATCAGCTGTAGGATGACGCCCTTACCCATCGCGAACTTCACCATATCCCAGACCTCATCCTCGTTCTCCTTCAGGACGACCATGTTCACCTTTACAGGGATGAGCACCGCCTCGATGGCGGCGTCGATGCCCTCCAA
>JBFESM010000243.1:0-2696 GCA_041548445.1 Methanothrix sp.
CCGGGTTAACATAACGAAATAGGATTATATACATCAATTAGACAAACATTTCTCCTAAATTATACATCCTGCATATAGGAATCTATATATGGAAATACTTCATCACCGTATACTGATGACGCTGAGCAAGGCCATCTTCCGCTGTATCAACGTGCGCTCTGGCTTGTAGTGCACCTCTTTTGAGTCGTTGTAGCCCTGCTCATAAACACGCATCTCAACATTCCTGGCCGATTTTGGCCATCTTGTGCATCGCCCATTAGTATATTAACTTCAAAATTCATATTCGAAAATCGGAGGTGAAAAATATGAATCGCACCATAAAGCTCCTCATGCTATCGGACATCTTCGTCCTCACGGGCTTCGGCCTGATCCAGCCGATCCTGGCCATCTTCATAAACGAGGGCGTGGTCGGGGGCACCATCCTCACTGCAGGGGTAGCCAGCACCCTATTCCTGGTAACAAAGTCCCTGGTCCAGCTCCCCTTCTCAAGGTACGTAGACGAAAGCCAGAACAAGACCAGATGGCTGATACTGGGAACGGCCCTGATCGCCTCGGTCCCGGTGATGTACATCTTCATAGACAACATATACCAGGTCTACCTGGCGGAGACGCTCTACGGCATCGGGAGCGGCCTTGCTTACCCCACCTGGGTTGGGCTCTGGAGCCTGAACCTGAATCCCGGAAGGGAGAGCTTCGAGTGGTCGGTCTATTCCACTTCCACGGGCCTGGGAACGGCCGTCACCGCGGCCGCCGGCGCTGCCATCGCAAGCCTTGCGGGCTTCACGGCCACCTTCATCCTGACCGGGGTGATGTGCCTTCTAGGGTGCGGTATACTCTTGATGCTGGATCACGAGAGCGCTTCTAAAAGGAGGGATCCCGTCCTCTCGGGGGAGATGAAGAGCAGATCCAGGCTCGATCGTCTCAGCCCGGACTGAAGGCCGGGTCTTCTCCGACCACATTTTCGTCCACCCCTTTCTCCACCCCCTTATCCACTCCCTTATCCACCACCCTCTTATCCACCACCCTCTTATCCACCACCCTCTTATCCACCCCCTTATCCATCCTCAAAAACGGGCCGTTTTCCCGATGACTATTTAGTCCCGGGACCTCCTTTCTCGCTAGCATGGCAGAAGAGTCCTGGGATCGGTTCAGGGGCTGCATGCTGGGCCTTGCCGTCGGCGACGCCCTGGGCATGCCCGTCGAGGGGCTGACGAGAGACGAGATCGGGGAGCGGCTCGGCGAGGTTCGAGAGATGGTCGCCCCGGACCAAGACCACTTCCACTGCGGCCTTGGACCCGGCCAGTACACCGACGATACCGAGCAGACCCTCCTTCTGGCGGAGACGATAATCGAGGCAGGGTTCTTCGACGTCGAGAGGTTCACCGCCAAGCTGATGGACTGGGGCCGGTGCTGGACTCTCGACCCCTCCCTCAACAGGGGCGTTGGATGGACCAGCAAGACAGCGATCCAGGACCTTTTGAGGGATCGGCCCTGGCAGGAGGCGGGCCTCTCCACGCCGACATGCGGCTCGGCCATGAGGACGGCGCCGATCGGCCTTGTCTACCACTGCAACCTCGATCTTGTTTCCAGGTACGCCGACCAACAGAGCCTTCCCACCCACAGTTCGAATGCTGCGAGGGCCGGATCCATCGCCGTGGCCGTCGGCGTCGCCCTCTCTCTTCTCGGGTTTGCCCCCATGAAAGTTCTGGAGATGGCGGCCACCTTTTCCGATAGGGTCGACCTAGAGTTCGCCCGCCGCCTTCTGGTCGTAAAAGAGCTCCTCGACCTCGATCCGCCGGAGGCTCTCCGGGAGATCGGCACCTCGCCGATGGTCGTCGAGACGGTTCCCGCCGCCTTCTACTGCCACCTCAAGTTCGAGCCGGAGGAGGCGCTGATCACGGCAGCCTCCTCAGGCGGGGACACCGACTCGATCGCCTCGATCGCCGGGGCTCTGGCGGGTGCATCCCGAGGCACCGCGTGGATTCCCGAGAGATGGCTCGCATGTCTTGAGGAGAGAGGGAGGATCGAGCAGGTGGCAACGGACCTCGCCTCTGTCGCGTCGAGGATCTGTCCGGGGATCTGATGCACCGAATCATAAAATATAACCTACATAACAATTTTCAATATTACAATTGTGCAGAGAAAAAAAGGCCTATTGCATGAGTTAGTTTGCTGATGAATCAGAAGCTGCTGAAATTTCCTGAGGGCAGGATTCAGGTCCTCAACATCGAAGGTCCGGTCCCGCTTCACGTTCAACCCTAGCGCCTCTCGCTTCTTTCTATGAGCATGGCACCAGCATCTGAGACTGGATGCAATCGCTTGCACCGGCTGAGACCTGATCCCCCACAGGGATCTGTAACACGATGGCGAAATCGGCGCTCAGAACTCAAAATCCTCATCATCGATCAGGCAGGTCAACTCATCATGGCGCCGTCCACGAATACAATTAAATAGTGGTACTGAGACTTCAAGGTTGCCTCTTGTGCGGGGGTCGCCAAGCCAGGTCAACGGCGCTAGGTTCAGGGCCTAGTCTCGCAGGAGTTCGTGGGTTCGAATCCCATCCCCCGCACCAATTTTATCTGTAAAGTTAAGCGGATACTTCTTCTTCAAATGGTTGATATTCTGTGATAGGGATGAATAAACATCTCCCTCGAAGTTGGTACCGTCGAAGTACTTTGACACCAATATCATAAGGC
>JBFESM010000244.1:0-2659 GCA_041548445.1 Methanothrix sp.
ACGACTCTGAGCTTGAGAGGGCCATAAGCTACGCCCACCTCAGGGGCGTCAGGGTCTACGTCACCGTGAACACCCTCATCCCGGAAAGGGAAGTCGAGGACGTAGCCCGTCGTCTCGTCTGGCTCCAAGAGGTCGGGGCGGACGCTCTCCTGGTCCAGGACCTGGGGGTCGTCCGGCTCGCAAAATAGCTTGTCCCCGACCTGGAGCTACACGCCTCCACCCAGATGACGATATGCAGCCTCGAAGGTGCAGAATGGGCCGCGAGGACGGGGCTGAAACGGGCGGTTCTCGCAAGGGAGCTCACCCTCGCCGAGGTGGAGGAGATCGGAAAAAATGCTTCAATCGGCGTCGAGGTATTCGCCCACGGCGCCCTCTGCTACTCTTACTCCGGCCAGTGCCTCCTCTCATCGGTGATCGGCGGGCGGAGCGGAAATCGGGGGATGTGCGCCCAGCCCTGCAGAAAGCCCTACATGCTCCTGCGGAGCAGAAGGCAGGACGCTTACGGAAGGCCCCTGGAGCTGGAAAAGATCCCCCATAAGGGAAGGTACCTCCTGTCCACAAGAGACCTCGCCATCTACCCCCATCTTGAGGATCTGGTGAAGGCCCCGATCGAGGCTCTGAAGATCGAGGGGAGGATGAGGTCGCCCGAGTACGTGAGAGCCGTCGTTTCGATCTACAGAAGGGCTCTTGACTCCATATCCAGGGGCGAGTGGACCCCGTCCGAGGAGGACAATAGAGACCTCGCCCTGGCCTTCAACCGGGAGTTCACGACGGGCTGCATCTGTGGCGCTGCCCGGGGAGACCTTGTGAGCACGGATCGGTCCGACAACCGGGGCCTTCGCCTCGGGTCGGTCGTCTCCTGGGACGGGCGCCGGAATGTGGCCG
This sequence comes from Methanothrix sp., assembly GCA_041548445.1. Taxonomy (GTDB): domain Archaea; phylum Halobacteriota; class Methanosarcinia; order Methanotrichales; family Methanotrichaceae; genus Methanocrinis. Next base: position 886 of record JBFESM010000244.1, read on the forward strand.
CCGTGAAGATCGAGACAGATCTCCTGCCGCAGCAGGGTGACGGCCTGGTCATATTCTCGAGGAATAAAGAGGTGGGAGTGGTGGTCCGATCCCCTCTTCAGGTCGTCGACGGTCTGATCCAGCTCGTCGTCCAGGAGCCCGTGGAAAAAGGAGATGAAGTCTTTCTAACCCGGAGAGCGGGGCTCGGCGAAAGGCAGGGATCTCGGGCCGAGCCAGAGATCCCCATAGATCTGTTGGTCGGATGGGACGAGGGAAGGCCCACCCTGGAAGGCAGAGTCGTCTTTGCAGACGGGAAAGAGGTGAGAGCCGTTCTTAAAGCCGACTTTTCGATGGAGCCGGCCATCAAACGACCCCTCTCGGAAGATCAGATCGAAGCTCAGCTTCGAAAGACCGGGGGCACCCCCTTCGTCATCAGGAAGATCGAGATGGACTATCCGGGCGGGCTCTTCGCGCCCCTGGGAGAGCTGAACAGGCTGAGGCGAGAGTTTCTGGAGAAGGTCGAGCGGGAGATCGCAATCTCCTTCAGGCCTTCTGATGAAGAGGCGAAAAAAGCAAGGGAGAGGCTCGACGGGCTGGTTGAAAGACGAAGGACCACGCCCATCTGCCCGCCTACCAGCTTATCAAAACCATCGGTTTCGATCTATGCGAGCTCCCTGGAGGCGGTCACCGGGGCGGTCGAGGCGGGATGCCGCCGAGTCTACTTCGAGCCCGATATCGGGATCGCTCAGGGCAGGAGGTGCCGACCAGGAAAGACAGGTCCCGATGAGGTCCTGGAGATGCTAAGCCTAGCAAAAGAGATCTGCAAGGGCGGGAACGCCGACCTCGTCTGGAAGTGGCCGAGGATCGCAAGGCGCCGATATCTCGACTTTGCAGCGCCCCTGCTGAAAAGGGCTGAGGTGGAGGAGGTGATGGTCGAGGGGTCGGGGGCCGCCGAGGCCGTGAGGGCCACGGTCCCCGATGTGAGGATATCAGGGTCCGTTGGTCTTAACGTCTGGAACAGCCTGGCCGTCGAGGCGCTGGCGCCAAAATTCTGTAGGCTGACCCTCTCGCCGGAGCTTTCGGCCCAGGAGATGGAGGAGATGGCTGCAAGGTCTCAATCGATCTCGAGCCGTCCGGATCTGGAGGTGGTGGTCCAGGGGTGCATTGAGGCTATGGTGGCCGAAAACTGCCTTCTTTCATCGGCCCTCACTTGCGAGTATGTTGCAAAGTCCGGGGAGGCATTCTCGGGGATCGAGGATGAGACAGGGCGCGTCTTTCCCGTCAGAAGGGACGGCGAGTGCAGGACCCACGTTTTTAACGCCGTCGAGCTCTCCCTGATAGACCAGGTGCCGAAGCTTGTCGAGATGGGGATCGAATCGCTTGCCATCGACGCCCGGGGCAGGACGGGCAGGTACGCCCAAAAGATGGCCGAGATATACAAAGAGGCGCTGGAGGGTGGAGACCTCGACCGGCTCAAAAGAGAGGCGAGGCAGATGTCGCTGGGCGGCATAACAAAAGGCGCCTTCCTTCGTGGGAGGAAAGAGTGATGCCGTGCGGGCGCTGCCTTCGGCCTTCGTGCTTTTTTCCCGTTCAACCACACCATCGTCTGACCGGGATGGGAAACCAGGTTTCATAAGCGAAACTGAAGAGGAGTTGACGATTATGGAATCATCCGTTACAAAAGGACGACATGAAGCGCTGCGACCCGACTACAGAAGCGGCGTGTGCTGCGTCTGCGGCCACCTTCTATCAAATCACCTCAAGGACGGGGACGGCTGGAGGTGCAACGAGCGCG
>JBFESM010000245.1:0-2654 GCA_041548445.1 Methanothrix sp.
ACCCCGTGGCCCTGATCATAGAGCCAGGACCCGGGATGAACCCCGAAGGCTACACCCTGGGATACGAGGTCCACATAATCCGAGGTGCCATCGACTACCGGGGTAGAGAGATCCAGCCTTTGGATGAAAGCCAGGTCCAGAACGTCGCAGCAAAGATCTCCGAGCGAGGTTACAGGAAGGTGGCGGTGGCGAGCAAGTTCGGGCAGAGGAACCACTCACACGAAGAAACGATGCGAGAGATCGTCCAGAGGGCGATCCCCGGCGTTCAGGTGGAGATGGGCCACCAGGCCTCAGGAAGGCTGAACTTTCCAAGAAGGTCGGCAACTACAATGCTGAAGGTCGCAGCCCAAGACAGGTACAGGGAATTTGCGGAACAGATCGCCGAGGCCGTATCAAAGAGGAATATCAAGGCCCCGATCTACATCCTCAAGGCCGACGGGGGGACGCTGCCTCTCGAGACCTCCGTCGAGTATCCCGTGGAGACTATCTTCTCGGGGCCCGCCGCCAGCACCATGGGAGTCCTCGCCCTCACGCCTCCGGGCCAGACCTCCGTCGTCGTCGACATCGGCGGGACGACGACAGACCTCGCCCTGATCCTAGACGGGGTACCCCTCATGTCTTCGGAGGGCGCTAAGGTGAACAGCTACCTCACCCACATCAGGGCTTTCGCCGTCAAGTCCGTCGCCCTGGGTGGCGACAGCAGAGTGAGAGCCTCTGGCGACGAGGTGATTCTTGGGCCAGAGAGGGCGGGGCCCGCATACTGTCTTGGAGGGCCTGAGCCCACCCCCACCGACGCCATGAGGCTTTTGAACATGATCTCCATTGGCGAGCGGTTCCTCGCCGAGGAGGCGATGGCGAATCTCGGCCGGGAACTCGGCTGCTCCGCCGGGGAGGCCGCCCAGAAGGTGGTGGACGCCGCCGTTGATAAACTACTCTCGGAGATCAACGAGATGTTCCTCGCCTGGGAACAGGAGCCAGCCTACAGAGTCTGGGAGATACTCCAGAAGGAGGAGATCAGACCTCAGAACGTCGTCGGAGTCGGCGGAGGGTCTTTGGGCCTTGTGCCCCTGGTGGCGGAGCGATTGTGTGCTCGGGGAATCATACCCGAAAACGCCACCGTCGCCAACGCCATAGGCGCCGCCGTGGCGAGGCCCACATTGACCCTAACCTTCAGGGCCGATACCGAGCGGGGCTTTTACACCGTCGCCGAGGACGGGACCAGCGGAGAGATCAGGGACAAAAAGTTCGGCCAGAAGGAGGCGGAGACGATGGCAAAGAAGCTGATAGTGAAGCTGGCTGAAAGGATGGGGATCAAAGAGTACGCATCGGAGGCGGTGGTAACCCACAGCGAGGTCTTCAACATGGTCCGGGGCTGGTCGACCAGCGGCCGGATCCTGGACGTCAGCATGCAGATTCCCGCGGGCCTGATCACCGAATGGACGGGAGGTGGAAGGTGATGGCAAATCCAAGAGAGGAGAGCTGCGAGCGGGCGCGGAAGATGGGGCTCATATTCTTTCCGGCCTTCGACTGGGCGATAACCCCCACCCATCCCGAGCGGGAGGAAAGGCTCCTTTACACCAGGGACCAGATCTTCGAGGAGGGGCTGATGGACCTGCCCGAGGTCGAGGAGTACAAGCCCCGCCTGGCGGAGCTGAAAGACATCGCACGAGTCCACTTCTGCATACCGTCTGTAGAGTCTCTTGTCACCGAGGCCCACCTGATCGCCGCCGGGAGCGCTCTCGTTCTCGCCGACGCCTACATGAACAAGAAGATCACCAACGCCTTCGCCCTCGTAAGGCCTCCGGGCCACCACTCGATGAGGGTCGCCCATGGGAACCGCGGCTTTTGCAACGTCAACAACGAGGCGATAATGGTCGAGTACATCCGCCGAAAGTACGGCATCCGGCGGGTGGCGATCATCGATACCGACGTCCATCACGGCGACGGAACCCAGGAGATCTTCTACCACGACCCAGACGTCCTCTTCATATCCTTCCACCAGGACGGAAGGACCCTCTATCCGGGGTCAGGGTTCGTCGACGAACAGGGCGGCCCCAAGGCCATCGGAAGGACGATCAACATACCCCTCCCCCCCGAGACCCCCGACGAGGGGATACTTTACGTCCTCGAGGAGCTGGTCCTCCCGATCCTGAAGGACTTCAGGCCTCAGCTGGTCGTCAACTCTGCGGGCCAGGACAACCACTACACCGACCCCCTCGCGAACATGCGCTTTTCGGCCCAGGGGTACGCGAAGCTGAACGAGATGTTGGCGCCGGACATCGCCGTCCTGGAGGGGGGGTACGCCATCGAGACGGCTCTGCCCTACGTCAACACCGGGATCATCCTCGCCATGGCCGGCCTCGACTACTCGAACGTCAGGGAGCCTGACTTTGTTCCCGGGAAGTTCACGATGTCGAGGACGATGGAAGCAAACATCAAAGGCACCGTCGAGTACCTTCAGGGGATCTGGGAGGCAAGAGACGAGCTGACGGCGACGGCGGTCGAGAGGGCAGGGCCCTTCTTCCGGAGGAGGAAGGACATCTTCTACGATACCGACGGCATCCGGCGGGTGGCGATCATCGATACCGACGTCCATCACGGCGACGGAACCCAGGAGATCTTCTACCACGACCCAGACGTCCTCTTCATATCCT
>JBFESM010000246.1:0-2652 GCA_041548445.1 Methanothrix sp.
AGTCTGAGGTACGCAGTAGCTGCATTCCAGATGGGCGTATATCAGGACTGGCTTATCTTCAAGGGCGTCCAGGACCCAGTCGGGGTGGTTCACATCGGAACCCGAGGCTGGAGATTGATCAGGATACGATGTCCACCAGTCATCAGGTCCTGACCCGACGGAGTATTCTGCTGCCGAGACGGTGGCGACCAGGCCGGCTGCAAGAACAATCCCTGCAACAAGGGCCGCAAGCTTATTCTTTACTATATACGAAATACTACCAACTCCCACTATCGTTTTTCTTTACCCCACTTTGCTTCTCACACCATTAAACCACAAGTTCAGCCAGGTGCATTTCTGGCGTGCTTCAGTGGGCTTTATATCAACAAAGATGGATTTAGAACGACCCCCCGTTCCACGCTTCTGGCTGAATTGCCTCCTGGATGGATTAGGTTGATATATATAGCTGTTGGATCACAAGGACAATTATCCACAAAAACCGTATCGAAACCACCCATTTTAGATGATAGAGTGGCATCTAAATTTAAAATGACATCCGAACAAATCATCTCTTATGGGCTACGGGAAGACGGTCTAAGAGAGTCGATACACTTATATATCGAATAAGCTTGATCCGAATATCGTAAAATCCGTGGGGACGGCTTTCAGGCATATCCGCCTCTGAAAAACCGTCCCTCAGGAGGATCTAACGGTTACTGCTCTTCCTGACCTATAATCGTCGCCAGGAGAGATCCGTTGTGGCGGCACCACAGCGAGGATGTCGGCCTCGGCAGGACCTCTCAGAGATCCCGCCATGCAGAAAAGGTCAAGATGGTGGTTTAAACGGGGACGGACTGGTCGAAGAGCTGAGAAAAATATGAAATGCGAGATATGCGGCAAGGAATCGGATTCCCTTTTCAAGGCGAAGCACCGGGAGAAGGGGCGGGTGAAGATGTGCAAAGAATGTTTGAGAACGGAGAAGGAGAGGCTCCTTCCCTCCGGCGGGTGCTCCTGCTGCTGAGTTGATAGAGATGACGGAAGTCGTTGAACCCCAGGACCCGTGCGTTGAGAGATTGACGAGGATGACGGGAGACCGGTGCAAGGCCAAGAACGCTGCTCGTAAGCTTCAGACTCTCACCGACAAAATAGACGAGGCAGAGCTTGCGGCCGAGGCCGAGGTATTCAAGGCGATGTCCGACCCCTTCAGGCTTGCGATCGTCAAGCTCCTCAGAGAGGGCGAGCTCTGCGTCTGCGAGATCATGACCGCCTTCGACCGGCCCCAGTCTTCAACGTCTCACCATTTATCCATTCTGAAGAGGGCTGGCCTGATCAGAGAGCGTAAGGAGGGGAAGTGGTCTCGCTACCGTCTCTCCGAGGGGGCGGTCATAGAGATGATGAACCTGGCGAGGCTGATGACGGGAACCTCAACGGTTCCTGAAGGAAATAGAGGGACTTGATATCGATGAACAAGAAGGAGAGGGCCAAGCTTCCGCTTTTGAGCAGGTTTTTGACGGTATGGATCTTCGGGGCGATGATCCTCGGGATCGGGATGGGCTACTTCTTTCCGAGGGTCTCAGAATTCATAACCGGCTTTCAAGTGGGAACGACCTCGATCCCCATCGCCGTCGGCTTGATTTTGATGATGTACCCTCCCCTCGCCAAGGTGAAATACGAGGAGCTGGGGAAGGTCTTCAAGGACACGAAGGTCCTCGGCCTATCCCTCTTTCTGAACTGGGGCGTGGGACCGGTGCTGATGTTCGGCCTGGCGGTCATATTCCTGCGGGACTACCCACACTTCATGGTCGGTCTGATCTTGATCGGGATCGCTCGGTGCATCGCCATGGTGATCGTCTGGAACGAGCTTGCCTGTGGCTGCACCGAGTACTGTGCTGGCCTTGTGGGCTTCAACTCGATCTTCCAGGTTCTCTTCTACTCCGTCTACGCTTACGTCTTCATCACGGTCCTGCCTCCGATGCTAGGCATAGCCGAGGGGTTTGTGGTGGCCATAACCATCACCGAGATCGCAAAAAGCGTCTTCGTCTATCTCGGAATACCTTTCTTCGCGGGGATCATCACCCGTTTCGTTTTGATCAGGAGGAGGGGCAAGACCTGGTACGAGGAGAGGTTCATCCCCAGGATATCTCCGCTGACCCTGATAGCCCTGCTCTTCACCATCGTCGTCATGTTCTCCCTCAAGGGCGAGTACATCGTCGAGCTTCCTTTCGACGTGGTTAGGATCGCTATACCGCTAATCATGTACTTCCTGCTGATGTTCCTCGTGGCCTTCTACATCTCCTACAGGATGGGCGTCAGCTACGAGAATACTGCTGCCCTCTCCTTCACCGCCGCAAGCAACAACTTCGAGCTGGCCATCGCAGTGGCCGTCGCCGTATTCGGCATAAACTCCGGCGAGGCCTTCGCGGCGGTGATAGGGCCCCTGGTAGAAGTTCCCGTTCTGATTAGCCTGGTGAACGTCGCGCTTTATTTCAAAGATAGGTATTTTCAAGGAGTGAATACGGAATGCGAAGTAAGCTAGCGAAGTATGGAGCGTTTCTGGTTGTTATGATCGCTCTTGCGAGCGGTGCACAGGCAGGATGCGGCTGCAGCGCAGGTGCAGACACCTGGGGCGGCCAAGCATGGCTCGAGGACACAATGAACGAATCGTCGGACGAG
>JBFESM010000247.1:0-2614 GCA_041548445.1 Methanothrix sp.
CTTCCTCGCCGTCGCAACTCCAGTAGTGAGGATGGCAGTAGATGCACCACTGGTCGTAGTTGTTATTCCAGAGGAGGATCTCTTCGAGAGAGGCCCTACCACCCGCATCCCGGACGCCGTCGGCGATCCCCACCATCTCCTCCTCGATCTCCTTCGGAAGAAAAGGCTGGGCCCGCCTCTGGCCGATCTCCAGCATCTCCTCCGCCCTCTCCAGGGCCGAACTCGTCTGGGCGGCGACGTAGGCGGCGGTGGCGAGAAGGGTCCGGCTCACCATCAAATCTATTTTGTCCGCCAGAAGGCGGCCGTGCTGGTAGCCCATCTCGTAAGGGCTGCCTTTGAGGTACAGAATCTTGATCCCATCTTCGTCTTCGAACCGCGCCCTTTTCATTATCTCATCCTGTTTCATGTACGCCCCTTCTTCTGACATTCTTCTGAATTATGATTTGGGTTTCACGTGGTTCGGCCCCAGAGCCTCCGCCGAGCAGAAAGGCTGCACTTCACTATTTCATTTCCCCTTCCATCGTTGAAAATCTTTCCCGCCCCAGTCCAAGCTGCCGGCGGCCTTCTGGCGCCGCAGGCTCGCCGGATGATGGCGAAAAGATCGCCCCAGAACGAGCTGGAAGATCGTCGGTCAGATACATTCAGTCAAAAAGAGAGGCCGCGCCGACGGCGCAGGCGTGCACAATCCTGATTTTGATCTCGGGATTCTGTCTGGCCTCCGCCATCTGGGCCCTGCAAAGGAGCTGGAGCCGAACGGCCGAGGATGGACTGGGGCAAGAGAGGGGCGAAGATCGCAAACCTCCTCGCCTGGGCACCCCGCCCCTGCCCAAGCCTCCATCCACCCGGCTTCAGAACGACCCGTCGCCAGACCTGGCGAACGATTCGGTTTTCGGGAGGAGGCAGTCTTCTCCTAGTGTCGGATTTTCACCAGACACTATCTCATAAGCTCTGCTCAGCCCCCTCAGCTTGCGAGATCGTCGAAGGTGGCATCGGCAGAATAGGAGTACCTGACACGAGCAGACTCGTCTGCAGCATCGACTGATATTACCTGGAACTTGACAAAACCGTCATAGCACTTGGCAACGATGGTATGCCCCACCAGGAGAGGAGGTATCAGGGGTGATTTGTCCCATTCTGCAGGAACCGTTCGTACCGTTGAGATATCGACTGCACCCATGTCCTTGGTCTGGCTTTCGGAGTTTACATTATCCAGATGGAGGTTCCTCCACCAAAGGTAATCGCTATCTCGAGGATAATCCGGGTGAGTTGACGCCATAAGGTCAGACTGCCAGAATACTATCTCTCCATCGTAGGTGGGATATTCACCAGTGGTGCCTTCGGAAAAATCAAATCCTGAATGAGTGAGCTTCGCCTCTGAATACGACGTTATTGTCACATCAGGAAGATCTTGAACCCCTCCAATCGTTCTTTTGACGATTCCGTCTTTTACGGTAACGAAAATGTTGCCGTCGCATATCGCCAGGCTGCTTGGCTGATCAAGACCGGTCGCCATGGGAGCGACCTCTCCGAAAGCGTCTATCCGAGAGATTTTATCAGAGTGGGAGACGTAAAGATACTCGCCATCAGTTGCCATACCCGATATGATCTCGCCGAGATCCACCAGGTTTGTTTTCCCACCATCCGGAGCGATCCTGAGGACAGAAGTCCCACTGTTACCGACTACGTATACGGTTCCATCGGTTTTTACTGCCAGATGTTTGGGATAGGTGAAACCGGAATCCATGGTTGTCTTGGATCCATCGGGAGCTATGCGGTGTATTTTTCCGTCGTAGCCGCCGGCCACGTAGAGGTTGCCCGCCCCGTCGAAGCCCATATCCTGCGGGCTCCAGATCCCACTTGCAATCACCGTCTTCTCACCCGAGGGGGAGATCTTGTAGATGTTTCCGTCAAAGGATCCCACGTACAAGTTCCCGGCGGAATCGAATTTCTGGTAGCGGGGTCGATCGATCCCACTTGCATAAGTGGTTGCACTTCCATCGGGATTGACGATCTTAACCTGGTTATTGCCGTAGTCTGCAACGTACAGGTTGCAGTTGGAATCGGTGTTGAGAGTTCCCCGCATATCCGATATTTTCGATTCAGTCGGCGCCCCGATATCGCTCTGCCCAACGCCCTCTCCGCTCGCCGCGAAGGAGTATCTGATGTTGTGGGACTTCCCCTCCAGATCGCTGATCCCCAGGTAGTACCAGCCGGGGTTGGAAACCTCGTACTCCAGGGTCGCCAGATCGCCGGGGTTAGAGGCGTCAACCCTCGTGATCCAGTTGAAGTTCTTGCCGTAGAGGTCGATTCTGGCCCTCATGTCGTCGGGCGAATCGGTCAGCTTCACCTCCAGCTTCCCGCTCCCCGCCCAGAGTTTGTAGAAGTCGACGTCGCCCCGAGGGAAGATTATGCCGTCGACGACATCGCCGAAGACGATCTCCGTCGCATCCCCGATCTCGCTGTTCGGCTCGTTTGAATCGACCACCGGCTCGAAGGCGGCCGAAAAGGCGTACTCGGCGTTGTGAGACGTTCCCATGAGGTCGGTGATCCCGACAAAGTACCAGCCGGGGTTTGCAAGATCCAGCTTCAGGGTCGTCAAATCGCCGGGGTTTGA
>JBFESM010000248.1:0-2614 GCA_041548445.1 Methanothrix sp.
AAGGATGCTCCGGTGGGGATTTGAACCCCAGTCGCGGGAGTGAGAGTCCCGCATGATTGGCCGAGCTACACTACCGGAGCGCAGTGGCCCTTCAGTCGGCGTTCTCGCATTTAACCCTTTTGCCCCGCTCGGTCCGGGTAAGGGCATATCTCTCTCAAGACGCATTCGCCGCAGGAGGGGGACCTTGCGCTGCAGACGGCCCGGCCGTGCCTGATCAGGTTGACGTGAAACGAGCAGTACTTCTCCCTCGGGGTGATCGCCTCTAGGGTCCGCTCCGCCTCCTCCAGGCTTGCTTTCTCCGGGACGAATCCGAGCCTCCGGGAGAGGCGGTTGACGTGGGTGTCCACCGGGAGCAGCGGCATATTGAAGGCGAAGAGGAGGACGACGGCTGCGGTCTTCGGCCCCACCCCCGGAAGGGCCATGAGATAGTCGCGGGCCGCCTCTGGGTCCGCGCCCCTAAGAAAGTCCAGGTCTATGGACCCTCCGCTCTTTTCCCTCTCCTTGATCTTCTCCAGGGCCTCTTTGATCCTTTTGGTCTTGATGTTGGCAAGACCCCCGCAGCGTATCATGCGGGCGACTTCCTCATCCGGCGCATCCAGGAGGGCCTGGTAGTCGGGGTACCTTCTCTTGAGGTTCTCGAAGGCCCGGTGGGTGTTCGCTGAGGTGGTGTTCTGGGAGAGGATCGTCTGGACCAGAAGGTCGACGGGGCTCAGTCCACGCCGCTTTGGAAGGCCGTAGACCCCCTCCAGCAGGTCTATGCACCTTCGGAGGCGGTCGTGAGTCTCGGCGGGAGGCTCGGCATGGATATCGGCGTCGATGTCGGGATTTGTCGCTACCATCCATCTCTTCCATGACCTTTGAAGATCAATAACCTGACGCTGCTGGCTGGGGGGCGGAGCAGAGCTGTGTGGCCGGGCGCTCCGTGCCCCCCTCTTGGCGGCTCCATGGAAAAATTATTAGCCGAAGGAGGTCGTGGAGATGGTGATGGAGTTTGGCTATCTGAATCTGGAGGCGATAGCCTTCAGCGACCTTTACCCCTTCCTCATCTCGATCCTTATCGGGGCCCTCATCGGAACCGAACGGGAGCGGGATCTTCTGGAGAAGAAGAAACGAGGGGTTGCGGGGCTTCGGACCTTCATATTGATCTCGCTATTGGGCACCCTCTCCGCCCACCTGGCAGCTCTGTACGGTGGGACATTCATGATGGTGGCCTTCGCCAGCTTCGCCCTTATGGTGGCGGTTGCCTTTGCCGCCTCGGCGACGAACCTGGGCAGGCTCGACTTCACCTCGGAGGTGGCGGCCGTCATCGCCTTCATCCTCGGAGCGCTCTGCAACTCACCGGATACTTTGATGCTCGCCATCGCCCTTGCCATCCTGGAGACGGTGATCCTGGCCGTCAAGAAGACAGCTCATCGGTACGTCGAGATCATCAGGGAAGAGGAGCTTCTCGACACCCTGAAGATGGGCATAATAGCCCTTGTGATACTGCCGCTTCTTCCCAACACCACCCTCGACCCCTTCGGGGTCCTGAACCCCAGGAACATCTGGTTGATGGTGGTTCTTGTCAGCCTGATAGGCTACGTCGGCTACGTCATGATCAGAATCTTCGGGACCGAGAAGGGACTGTCCATCACCGGGGTCCTGGGGGGCCTCGTATCCAGCACAGCCGTCGCCACCACCATGGCGGCGGAGGCGAAAGCCCACAAAGAGGTGATCCCCTCGGCGGTCTTCGCCACCACCATCGCCAGCTGCACCATGTTTCCCCGGATCCTTATCGAGGTATTCGTTGTGAACAGGTCGCTCTTCTTCCCCCTGCTTCTTCCCCTCGTTAGCATGACGGTCGTAGGCGTCGTCATGGCCCTCCTCCTATTCAGGAAGAGGGAGACGATCGAGACGAACGTCAACCTGGACGATCCTTTCAAGCTCTCGCCGGCCCTCAAGTTCGGAGCCTTCTTCGCCTTCGTCCTCCTGGTCTCAAAGATCGCCAGCATCTACTTCGGCCAGGCCGGAACCTATGCTGCAAGCCTTGTGGCGGGGCTTGCGGACGTCGATGCCATAACCCTGTCTCTGGCGACCCTCGCCAAAACCTCCCAGATGGAAGGGGGGGTGGCGGTGGCGGCGATTACCCTCGCGGCCATGACCAACACCCTGGTGAAGCTCTCGATAACCTTCGTCCTGGGGACGAGAGAGTTTGGGTACCGAGTAGCCCTGATATTTTTGCCAATGATCGGAGTGGGGCTTTTGACCATATTTTTGTTTTAGGCCTGGCCCCTCAAAATTGACGATCGAAAAGTTTCGAGCATCTCCTCAAAGGCGACCAATCTTAAGGAAAGTTATTAAATGATATAGGATGATAATATATTTGTTGTTCTAGGAGAGTGAGTGGGTTGAGAAGAAGTTTGTTCTTCGGGCTCGCCCTGGTGGTGAGCATCATGGCAGCGTCTGGAAACGCTCTGGCGATCGCATTAGAAACAGAAGCTGCAGCAAGCCCAGTGAACGCCGCAGCCGGAAACAGTGAAAACGCCCTCCTTTTGGTCTCGGTATTGGACCCGAAGGGCGCTCCAGTGAGCGGTCTTGGTCCGTCCAACTTCAAAGTTGACGCAACCATAGTTGC
>JBFESM010000249.1:0-2605 GCA_041548445.1 Methanothrix sp.
ATCCCCCAGGACATCGAGTGGGCCTTCGAGAACGGCGAGATGTTCATCCTCCAGTCAAGGCCGATCACCACCATCGGGAACGGGGCCGAAGCCGCCGAGTCTGAGCAGGGCGGCAAAATCATCCTCACAGGCCTCGGAGCATCGCCGGGCGTTGCCACCGGAAAGGTGAAGATCGTCAGCGGTTCCGAGAACCTCGACAAGATCACTGATGGCGACATCATGGTGACGGTTATGACCACCCCCGACATGGTCCCGGCCATGAAGAGGGCTGGCGCCATCGTCACCGACGAGGGCGGGATGACCTGTCACGCCGCCATCGTGAGCAGAGAGCTTGGATGTCCTGCGGTCGTCGGGACCAAGAAGGGTACCAAGATCCTCTCAGACGGGATGCTGATCACCGTCGACGGCGGCAAGGGCAAGGTCTACGAGGGCAGCGTCAAGAAGGCGAAGGAGGAGACTACGGCCCGGGCCATCGTCGCAGCCCCGTCCAAGCCGATAACCGCGACCGAGATCAAGGTGAACGTCAGCATGCCCGAGGCGGCAGAGATGGCTGCAGCGACGCTGGCCGACGGCGTCGGTCTCCTAAGAATCGAACACATGATCCTGGGCCTCGGCAAGACCCCCCGCTACTACATCAACGCCGGCAAGGAGGAGGAGTACATAGACGAGCTGGTCGGTGGCGTGCGGACCGTGGCCGAGGCCTTCTATCCCAAGCCCGTCTGGGTGAGGACCCTCGACGCCCCCACCGACGAGTTCCGGGGGATGGAGGGCGGAGAGAACGAGCCCCACGAGCACAACCCCATGCTCGGCTGGAGGGGGATTCGAAGGGACCTGACCGACACAGACCACTTCAGAATTGAGATGAGGGCCTTCAAGAAGCTTCACGAGATGGGCCTCACCAACGTCGGGATCATGCTCCCTCTCGTCCAGCACGTCAGCGAGTTTCAAAAGGCCAAGGCCCTCATGGTCGAGGAGGGGCTGGACCTTGAGAAGACCGACGTCGGCATTATGGTCGAGACGCCCGGAGCCGCCCTCACCATCGAGGAGTTCATCGATGACGGCATCGACTTCATCTCCTTCGGCACGAACGACCTCACCCAGTACACCCTCGCCGTCGACAGGAACAACGAGAACGTAGCCGACCTCTACTCCGAGCTTCATCCGGCGGTTCTGACCCTGATTGAGTACGTCGTCGAGCGGTGCAACAGGGCCGGCGTCACAACCTCGATCTGCGGCCAGGCCGGGTCCTACCCCGAGATGGCAAAGAGGCTCGTCGAGATCGGAATCACCAGCATATCCGCCAACATCGATGCTGTAGCCACCGTCAGGGAGACGGTGGCGCGAGCCGAGAAGATCATCATGCTGAGGGCGCTCCGAGAGGAGTGATCTCTGGCGGGCAAGAGCTGATAGAGGAATCTGATTTGAGAGATCGAGGTCTATCCGAAGAGGAGGTCGTGAGGGGCCTCCAGAAGATGAGGGCGAAGGATCTGAGCTACGATCGGATCCTCTCCTCGATGTGCACCCCGCCTCACCCGATAGCCCTGAAGGCGCACCAGCAGTTTCAGGAGACGAACCTCGGCGATCCGGGCCTATTTCCCGGATCTTTCGAGCTGGAGCAGCAGACTGTGAGAATGATGGCCGAGCTGTTGGGCCGTCCCAACGCCGCAGGCTATCTATCGACGGGTGGGACCGAGTCGAACATTCAGGCGATCCGGGCCGCAAGAAACGCCCACGACTTCAGGGACGGAAATATAGTCGTCCCAAAGTCTGCCCACTTCTCCTTCGATAAGATAGGCGACCTCCTGTGCCTGGAGATCAGGAAGGCGGATCTCGACGAGGACCTGAAGGTGAATGTGGGCTCCGTCGAGGAGCTGATCGACGAGAAGACGGTATCTCTCGTGGGGATCGCGGGGACGACGGAGTTCGGCCAGGTCGATCCCATCGACCGATTGAGCGAGCTAGCTCTCGATTCCGGTATACACCTTCACGTCGATGCCGCCTTCGGAGGTTTCGTCCTCCCCTTCTTGAAGGAGGATTGGAGGTGGGATTTCGAGGTTGAGGGCGTCACCTCCATCACCATCGACCCCCACAAGATGGGGATGGCGACGATCCCGGGCGGCGGCCTCCTATTCAGGCATCCCGAGGACCTGGAGAGCCTCGCCGCCTACGCCCCGTACCTGACGATGGCAAGGCCAAAAGCCCTGACGGGGACTAGGAGCGGCGCTGCCGCAGCCGCCATCTGGGCGGTTATGAACCATCTAGGAAAAGAGGGGTTTACAAAAGTCGTCGACCGTTGCATGGACCTATCCAGGCGGATGGTGTCTGGGGCGAAAAAGATCGGCATCGAGCCTGTCATCGAGCCGGTGATGAACGTCGTCACTCTCAGGATGGATCATCCCGAGGAGGTCAGGGCCGATCTCCTCGAGTGCTGCTGGAGGGTCTCGACGACCCGAAGCCCGAAAGCTCTAAGGCTGATCTTAATGCCTCACACGACCTCTGAGAACGTCGACCTATTCCTGGCGGACCTGGAAGATGTTTTGAAGAAATACGCCTGAAACGGACCGAAGATACAGTCTCCGAAATTCGGAAAATAAAAGGGTTTTCA
>JBFESM010000250.1:0-2580 GCA_041548445.1 Methanothrix sp.
GCTCCGGAATTGAAGGGATGTTGACAAAATCCTGCTGGTGATCGCCCTCCGACGAAGATGGATCGGCCTTGATCCGGCCCTGAAGATCGGTTTTCACGGCCTCGGAACCTTCCCCCAACTCTTCGGGCCTTGCGTCGGGCCTCTCGTACTGGAGGAGCCCCTTTCCCAGGTAGAAGACAACCCCGAAGATGAGGATCGTCGAGATGGACCAGGCGACGGTGTAGTCCGGCCTTACGCCGTAGCCGCAGGAGAGCCAGGCGAGGTAGTCTATGGCCTTCGACCAGCCGATCTCCTTTCTCTCCTGGGCGAGCTTCCGATAGTGGTAGTAGCAGTCGTCGGCGTCCTGGAACCAGCCGAGCCGCTTGTAGTTCTCGACGAGCCCCATGTAGACCTCGTCCCTGAAGACGAGATGGTCCTCCATCGTCCTCCAGGGTATGACGAACCCCTCTATCTCGGTGTTGTTCAGGTGGACCGAAGAGCTCTCGCCGAAGGTGGTGCCGTTAAGCTTCATGTAGGATATCGTCGAGCCGTAGAGGAAGAAGTCCCCCTCGAAGCGGGAGTCCTCAAACTCCGCAAAGCTCATGAACTCGACGCTCGCGAACTTTGCGTCCCCCTCGAAGGTGACGTTGGCGATGAAGCTTCGTCCCGGAAATGTGGCCAGAAGAAAGTCCGCCTCCTCATAGAAGCGGGAGCCATAGAAGTTCGTCCACCTCCCGAACTCGGCATCCTCGAAGTGAGCGTTCCCAAGGAAACGCACGCCGTCGAAGAGAACGTACTCCTCGGCGAACCGCGTGAAGTTGAAGTCACTGGTTCCGCAAAAAACGGCGTTCGAAAAGTAGGCGTCACGGCCGAATCTGGTTCCACAGAACTCGGCCTCTTCGCCGAAGACGGCCGAGTCGAAGAAGACGGTATCCTCGAAGGTGGCAAAGGAGAAGTCGGCCGAATCGTTGAACCGGACGCCGCTGAAGAGGACCATATTCTCGAAGGTCGTCTCTTCAAAGCTGACGGGCTGATCGAAGGTCGCGCCCTCCATCCGGACGAGATCCTGGACCTCGCAGTCGACGATATTTATGGGAGACTTGACTGGTCCATCCAGCTCCCGTAAATCGAGGTTTCCAACGATCCTCACGTGACGCTGCTCGACGGCCCCCCCGTCCCGGATCTCAGAGAGGATCTCTGTGGCGTCCACCACCTCCAGATCCTCCTTTGCCGATCCCGGACCTGCGAGAAGAACGACACCGAGGGCGAATACCGCAAAAAGCCCCACCAGGGCGAAAGCTCGACCGAGCATGAAACCTCTGAACGACGCCCTCGATCACCCTCTCTGGGCCATGCTCGAGTACTCCGCAGCGTACTGGTTTTTCGGATCGAGGGTAGCGAGGATGGCGTCGAACTCCCCTCTCGCCTCCTGACGGCTCCCGTTCCAGTAATGCTCAAAGCCCCTCTCGAAGTGCAGGGTCGTCTCGCTTGGGGTTGTGTCGATGTTCAGCTCCGAGATGAAGCTCCTGGCGACGTTTATCGGGATCAGGAAGTTGTAGCCCTGAACGTCGATCCAGTCACCGGAGACGAGGGTCTTGCCCGAGCCAAAGGTCGCGATCCCGATCACCTCGCCGTCAGCGTTGAAGGCGGGGCCGCCGCTGTTTCCGTGGTAGATGGCGGCGTCAGTCTGAAAGACCTCCGATCGGTCGGGCAGCCTCTTTTCAGCGCTTATGATCCCCGATGTGACCGAGGGGACGTAGTCGGTCTCCCACGAGAGCTCTGCGTTCTGCCAGGAGGTGGTGACCCCCGGATACCCGATCACCACGACCTTATCGCCCACCTCGACATCCGTTGAATCCCCGAGGGTCGCCGTCGGCAACTCATCGGATGTTTCGATCTTTATGATGGCCAGGTCCTTTCCCGACCTGTACTTGTAGTCGCCAGAGCCAAACCACAACTCCTGGGGGCTGATCTTCCTGATCTCGGCGGGGTAGCCCGCAGGCGACCGATCCAGACTGCTGGGGCTTCCGAAGTATACCAGGATCTCCTGCATGCTGTCGAGGTCGTAAGTTAGGAATAGGTCGTATATCTCCAGAAGATCCTCCTCGGTCGCCGGATAAGGCTCGTCGCCGCGGGCTTCGAAGATCGCCGGCCACTCTTCGGCCGCCCATTCCAGGGCCTGGAGGGCGAACTCCGCCAAGAGCACCTCTTCGGTCTCGTGGACGACGTGGGCGTTGGTCACTATGTAGCCGTCTTTGCTCACCACAAACCCCGACCCGAAAAAGCTGGCAGAGAACTGGGGGATCTCCACCTCCACCTCGAACTCGGGATCGTCCGAGGATAGGTAGACCGTCGACTTTCCTTCGTCGTTCTCAAGGTTTCCGACGTACTCCGATGTTATCATCACCACGGCCGGTCGGCCCAAATAGCTCACCCGCTTTTCAGCGGAGATCTCCTCACTTGCAGAGGCGGCAGTGATAATCAATCCAGCAAAGAAGAGCGAGTATAAGATTTTCAACTGGACACTGGTTCTCTTGGACGCCATAATCGACCCTCAGGTCTAATCAAGCCTCCAAGGTCTTTAATTTTTCCGGCCGAAGA